>NZ_JAUORS010000070.1:0-749 GCF_030548165.1 Oceanobacter sp. 5_MG-2023
ATGGCTAAGGCAACGTTTGAACGTTCCAAACCCCACGTAAACGTAGGTACTATTGGTCACGTTGACCATGGTAAAACCACTCTGACAGCGGCTCTGACTCGCGTATGTGCTGAAGTATGGGGCGGCGCAGCCGTTGCATTCGACGGTATCGACAACGCACCAGAAGAGCGTGAGCGTGGTATCACTATCTCAACTTCTCACGTTGAGTACGAATCTCCAAGCCGTCACTACGCCCACGTAGACTGCCCAGGACACGCGGATTATGTGAAAAACATGATCACCGGTGCTGCGCAAATGGACGGTGCTATCCTGGTATGTGGTTCTACTGACGGCCCAATGCCTCAGACTCGTGAACACATCCTGCTGTCCCGTCAGGTTGGCGTACCTTACATCGTCGTTTTCCTGAACAAGGCAGACCTGCTGGCTGAAGACTGCGGTGGCGCAGACTCAGAAGAATACGCAGAGATGCTGGAACTGGTTGAAATGGAACTGCGTGACCTGCTGTCTGAATACGACTTCCCAGGTGACGACACACCAATCATCCCGGGTTCTGCCCTGATGGCCCTGAACGGCCAGGATGACAACGAAATGGGTACTACTGCGGTTAAAACCCTGGTAGAAACTCTGGATTCCTACATCCCAGAGCCAGAGCGTGCGATCGATGGTGACTTCATCATGCCAATCGAAGACGTATTCTCTATTCAGGGTCGTGGTACGGTTGTTACCGGTCGTGTTGAGCGCGGTATCGT
>NZ_JAUORS010000071.1:0-668 GCF_030548165.1 Oceanobacter sp. 5_MG-2023
TTGACGTTAATCCGCCAAGCAACTGCTAGCTTTCTATGTTGAGAATCTCAATTCTCATGTATCCAAATTTTTAAAGAGCAATCTGATTAATATCAGTAGTAAGAAGCCTTAATAAAAAGCTGCTTAGTGCTGACATTCTAATATGGTCTTGAAATGGTGGAGCTATGCGGGATCGAACCGCAGACCTCCTGCGTGCAAGGCAGGCGCTCTCCCAGCTGAGCTATAGCCCCAAAACAAGACTGAACTGAGTTGGTAGGTCTGGGCAGACTTGAACTGCCGACCTCCCGCTTATCAGGCGAGCGCTCTAACCAGCTGAGCTACAGACCTACATCAGATCACAAAGATTTAGACAATTACGTGTGAGCACTTAGCCGAGATGGCTGAAGTATCGTTTAAGGAGGTGATCCAGCCCCAGGTTCCCCTAGGGCTACCTTGTTACGACTTCACCCCAGTCATGAATCACTCCGTGGTAAACGTCCTCCCGAGGGTTAGACTATCTACTTCTGGAGCAACCCACTCCCATGGTGTGACGGGCGGTGTGTACAAGGCCCGGGAACGTATTCACCGTGACATTCTGATTCACGATTACTAGCGATTCCGACTTCACGGAGTCGAGTTGCAGACTCCGATCCGGACTACGACCAGCTTTGTGGGATTAGCTCCACCTC
>NZ_JAUORS010000072.1:0-638 GCF_030548165.1 Oceanobacter sp. 5_MG-2023
GCTAAAGTAACGATTTGGTCGGTGTGGTTACCGGCTCCATCGGTAGCGGTGACAGTAAAGCTGTAGCTTGGTTTGGTCTCGTAGTCCGCATCCGCCAACAAGGTGACTTCACCGGTGGCTGAGTTGATGCTGAAATACGCGGCATCGTCGCCAGAGAGCGAGAAAGTCACACCATCAGAAATATCAGCAGAGTCATCAGCAGTGGCGGTATAAATCACACTGCCGGCACCGCTGTTTTCATCGATCGCAATGGCCGTCGCGCCAGACGTAATGCTTGGCGCTGCTTCATCCAAGTTATTGACCGCCAGGGTAACGGCCTGATTAGTAAAGTTACCGGCTCCATCGGTGGCGGTGACAGTAAAGCTGTAGCTTGGTTTGGTCTCGTAATCAGCGTCGGCCAATAAGGTGACTTCACCGGTGGCTGAGTTGATGCTGAACAGTGACGCATCTGTACCTAAGAGGCTATAAACCGCCGTCGCGTCATTGGTCGCTGCGGTGTAAATAACCGAACTGGCGCCAGAGTTTTCATCAATGGCATCCGCCAACGTGCCGGAGTTAAAGACCGGTCCTGACTCATCCAGATCATTGACCGCCAGCGTCACGGTCTGATCAGTGAAGTGACCGGCGCCATCGGTGGC
>NZ_JAUORS010000073.1:0-584 GCF_030548165.1 Oceanobacter sp. 5_MG-2023
GTATGGTTACCCACCCCATCGGTGGCGGTAACTACAAATGAATAACTGGACTTGCTCTCGTAATCAGCGTCGGCCAATAACGTCACTTCGCCGGTGGCTGAATTAATGCTGAACAGTGACGCATCTGTACCAGACAACGAATAAACCGCTGCGGCATCGTCTGTCGTTGCGGTGTAAATCACCGCGTTCTCACCAGAGTTTTCGTTAATCGCGGTGGCGGTGGTCGCGGAGGTGAAAACCGGGGCCTGGGTATCGATTTGATAACTGGCGCTGATGACGTCGCTGGTCGGTTGGTTACCCACCGCATCGGTATAGCCGCTGCTCAGGTAAATCCGGTTATCATCGCTGCTGATGTTGTCGGAGGGAGTCAGTGTGGCGGTCCAGGTGGTGCCGCCGTCGGTGCTGATGAGATTGGAGAAGGTGGCGTTGTCTGCCGACAGATCTTCCAGGCCGAATCCGGTCACGGCTTCATGGAAGCGGATGGTGACCGTGGCGGTTTCTCCAACTGCCAGTACATGGGTTGAGAGGTCGATACTCGCCACCGGTGCCACGGTATCCACCTGGATCGAGATGCTGGCCTCCAG
>NZ_JAUORS010000074.1:0-531 GCF_030548165.1 Oceanobacter sp. 5_MG-2023
AACGTGCTGACCGATCTGCAGAACCGGGGCGTAAAAGACATCCTGATCGCCTCGGTGGATGGCCTGAAAGGCTTCCCGGAAGCGATAGAAACCGTTTACCCAAAAACAGAAGTACAGCTCTGTATCGTTCACCAGATCCGCAACAGCGTGAAGTACGTGGCCAGCAAGAACCAGAAAGCTTTTATGTCAGATCTGAAGTGCGTTTACCGCGCCACGACTCAGAATGCCGCCGAACAGGCGTTGGACGAGCTGGAAGCGAAATGGGGCGCGCAATACCCGCTGGTGATCAAGTCCTGGCGGAGTAAGTGGGAGAATCTCTCCGTTTACTTCAAGTACCCGGAACAGGTGCGCAAAGCGATTTACACGACCAATGCGGTTGAGGCGGTGCATCGCCAGTTCCGTAAACTGACCAAGACCAAAGGTGGCTTCGCCCATGAAAACGCGTTGCTCAAGCTGCTGTACGCAGGTATGTTGAAGGCATCCGAAAAGTGGACGCATCCGGTGCAAAACTGGAACCTGACGCTGTCGCAG
>NZ_JAUORS010000075.1:0-530 GCF_030548165.1 Oceanobacter sp. 5_MG-2023
GCAGTCGCGGTATCACCAGAGGTAATCGTCGGTGCGACTTCATCGAGGTTATTGACCGCCAGCGTAACGGCTTGGTCGGTGTGGTTACCTGCTCCATCGGTGGCGGTGACGGTAAAGTTGTAGCTGGACTTGCCCTCATAATCCGCATCCGCCAACAAAGTAACTTCGCCGGTGGCTGAGTTGATGCTGAAGTACGCCGCATCGTCGCCAGAGAGCGAGAAGCTCACTCCACTGGATATATCCGCTGAATCATCGGCAGTGGCGGTATACACCACCTGCCCAGAACCAGTGTTTTCATCGATGGCAGTCGCGGTAGCGCCAGAAGTAATCGTCGGTGTGACTTCATCCAGATCATTAACCGCCAGAGTGACGGTCTGATCAGTTAAGTGACCAGCCCCATCGGTGGCGGTGACTACAAATGAATAGCTGGCTTTTGTTTCGTAATCAGCGTCGGCCAACAAAGTCACTTCACCGGTGCTGGCATCAATCGAGAAGTACGCCGCATCGTCGCCTGACAGACTGAAACTCAC
>NZ_JAUORS010000076.1:0-510 GCF_030548165.1 Oceanobacter sp. 5_MG-2023
TTACGAAACAAAAGACAGTTACAACTTTACCGTCACAGCCATCGATGGAGCCGGTAACCACACCGACCAAACCGTCACCTTAGCAGTCAATAACCTCGATGAAGTCGCACCAACCATTACATCTGGCGCTATCGCCACTGCGATTGATGAAAACCCTGGTGCCGAGCAAGTGGTGTATACCGCGACGGCCGATGATTCCGCGGATATTTCTGGAGGCGTCACTTTCTCGCTCTCAGGCGACGATGCAGCGTATTTCTCGATTGATGCCAGCACCGGCGAAGTGACGTTATTGGCTGATGCCGATTACGAGACCAAATCAAGCTACAGCTTTACCGTCACCGCTACCGATGGGGCGGGTAACCACACGGACCAAGCCGTCACCTTGGCAGTCAATAACCTGGATGAAGTGGCACCGACGATTACTTCTGGCGCGACGGCCACTGCCATCGATGAAAACAGCGGTGCCGGGCAAGTGGTGTATACCGCTGTTGCTGATGACACTGCTGATAT
>NZ_JAUORS010000008.1:0-145809 GCF_030548165.1 Oceanobacter sp. 5_MG-2023
TGCTGGTCATCAGACACCTCGTTTATGGTGGCGATATTACCACCTACGTTGGTGTCCGGAATCATTGAACCACTACAGTGGTTTGCAATCCATTTGTCCAAATAGCTGCGTTTAAGCAGCCTATTTATTGAACTCAATCTCCTGCAATTCTCCAGGGCTGAGCGAGACGGCTCCGACGACTTCCCTGTTTCGAATACCGCCAGACCAGCGTTTGGGATTCAGACTCTTTGTTCGTTTATAAACTGCTTCACGTTTGGCTAACAGCTCTGTATCAATGCCCTGATGCTGTTGTGCAGGTGTCATTAAGTGAACGCCGCTATGCCGATGTTCTATAAGCGTCCGGTAATCCCATCTTGAGCCTGTCGCTACCGCCGTCAGGATGGAGGGTGTTCATAGTTCTGTGTCACCCATTACTTACAGATCCACGTAGCTGTCGATCCGTCCTTCGAAGTGGATGCTCAGCTGCGACAGCGTCAGGTTCCAGAATTGCTCTGGATAACGGGCTTAACGCCAACATGGTCCGGCGCTGGATCATCGAGGTACCGAAAGCGCCTGTGCACCTGAATGCGTGCCGGTCAATCTGCCAGCAGCAGCCTCTGCACAGGGCAATCCATCCGTTTCAGACAAGCGTAGCACCATCCGCATCGAGATTCCCCGCGCCAGCGGTGCGGTAGTGCTGGAATCGCAGCTGTTGTTCAAACCAGAGCAGAGGCCATTATTACTTTCAATCTGAAGGATTTTTCTGATGATGCGCTTCTGCTCGGGTGTCAGAGCTTTGGATGTGGGCGTTTTATCACATTCATTACCCAAGAAGCTATTCAATATTCTGGATCTGCTCGCGCATCTGTTCTATCAGTACTTTCATCTCAATGGCCGCTTGTGTTGTGGTGGTGGTCAGGGATTTGGAAGACAGGGTGTTAGCCTCGCGATTCAGCTCTTGCATCATAAAATCAAGACGGCGGCCAACAGGCTCTGTGCGTTGCAGGATATTTTGGGTTTCCTGAATGTGGGTGCGCAGTCGGTCGAGTTCTTCGGTAACGTCGGCCTTTTGCGCCAGTATCACCATTTCTTGCTCCAGGCGTTCCGGATTGGCGCTGCCTCTGCGTGCCCCCAGCATATCGGCCAGACGTTGTTGCAGTTGCTGGTGGTGGCTGGTGAGGGCTTCGGGCAGGTGGGCTTCTACGGTCGCGACCAGTGTATCCATGGCAATAAGTCGCTGCTGAATCAGTGATGCCAGGCTGAGGCCTTCCTGGGCGCGGCTGTGGCTGAGGTTGGTCAGGCAGTCGTCAAAGGCTTGCAGGGTGATCTGCTGTATTGCCTGGGTATCGACCGGAGGGGTCTTCATAAGGCCGGGCCACTGCAGGATATCGAGCAGGTTGGCAGGAGCGGCATCGGGGATCTTGGTGGCGATGGTGTCGAGAGTGCGGCTGAGGTTTTCTAACAGCCGTTCGTTAATATTCAGTGCGCTTTGTTGCTGATTTGGTTGTAGTCGTAGCTGGCACTCGACTTTGCCGCGACCCAGCTGTTTCTTTAACCGTTCACGCAGTGCTGGTTCCAGTTCACGAAAGTTGTCGGGCAGGCGTAACTGTGGTTCCAGGTAGCGGTGGTTGACGGATCGAATTTCCCAGACAATCTGCCCAGCGGGAGTGTCAGCCTGTTGGCGGGCAAAGGCTGTCATACTGTAAACCATGGAATTGCTCCGTAAGTGAGTAACCGGTAGAGCGGTGGTGGCCAGATACCCCTGCCATGTCGTTATAATGCCGCCCCATCAAGATATTTTAAGCACAGAAGAGGAAATTGTATGAGACCCAGTGGTCGTGCTCCTGATCAACTCCGCGAAGTTCGTATTACTCGCCATTACACCAAACACGCGGAAGGTTCTGTGCTGGTTGAATGCGGTGATACAAAAGTGATTTGTACCGCCAGTGTGGAAACCAATGTGCCGCCGTTTTTGCGTGGCAAGGGCCAGGGGTGGGTGACGGCGGAGTACGGTATGCTGCCGCGTTCAACCGGTTCGCGCATGATACGTGAAGCGGCCAAGGGCAAGCAGCAGGGCCGTACGGTAGAAATCTCTCGCCTGATTGGCCGCAGCCTGCGTGCTGCTGTGGATATGAAGGCCTTGGGTGAAAATACCATCGCCATTGATTGTGATGTGATCCAGGCCGATGGTGGCACTCGTACGGCGTCGATCACCGGCGCGTGTGTTGCCATGGTGGATGCCATCAACTGGTTGAAACAAAAGGGCAAACTCAAGGGAGAGCCTCTGAAGCACATGATCGCGGCGGTTTCTGTGGGGGTTTATAAGGGCGAGCCGGTGCTGGATCTGGATTACCCGGAAGACTCCGCCGCTGAAACCGACATGAACGTAATCATGACGTCGAATGGCGGCTTTGTGGAAGTGCAGGGAACTGCCGAAGGTAATACCTTCACCCGTGATGAGCTGAACGCCATGCTGGCGCTGGCAGAGAAAGGCATTAATGAGCTGTCTGATCTGCAGATTGCAGCATTGAACGGCTGATCTTGCCTGGGCGATATATCCACAGGGGATATCGCCCGAATGGTTTTATTCAGATGATGACTCTGAAAACACAAAAAAGCCCGCGCACGGTCGCGGGCTTTTTTGTGCCTGGCGTTTGTTGCGCTGCTGCCAGGGCGATTATTCGTCGTCGAATTCGTACTCGATCATCACCGCGGCGTGATCACCAAATTGCAGGCTGTTTTCGATTTTGGCATCGACAACGTATTGGCGAACACCGGGGCTGCAAATCTGGTAGTCCTTGCGCCAGCCATTCTGGTTGCGACGGGCGCATTCGGCATCTGGCCACCAGGTGAACTGGTTTTCGCCAAAATTGGCTTCGCGGAAGGCGTCAACGTAACCGACCGGGCCAAAGATCTGGTCAAACCAGGCGCGTTCTTCCGGCAGGAATCCGGGCTTGTTCTGGTTGGATTGCCAATCGGCCAGGTCGACGGTTTTATGAGCGGCTTCAAAATTGCCGCAAATAATAAACTCGCGACGCTTGCGGCGATTTTTTTGCAAATGCTCCAGAAACGATTTCTGGAAGGCCAGCTTGTCGTCGAGGTTGTTAAAGACATCAACGGATGGAAACAGGATGGAGCCAACACTGACGTGCGGGAAGTCGGCCTGGATATAGCGGCCTTGCATATCGCACTGAGGGAACGCCAGGCCGGTCATGATGGCCTTGGGAACCTCTTTGGTGAGAATGGCAACACCTGAATAGTCATCCGCCTCTGCATCAAAAAAGTAGGCGTTAAAATCTCGCGGGTAAACGACATCGTCAGAAAGCTGATATTCTTTTGCGCGCAGATTCTGGATGGCGACGACATCGGCGTCGGCCATGCTCAGCCATGCATACAGGCCCTTATCTACTGCCTGTTGCAGCCCGTCTACCTGTAAAGTGATAACTCGCATACGTGGTTCCCAACTAGTGAAGCGTGTATCATAACCCATCAATCTAAGTGCGGGTAAACTGAGGCAATATTTGGTTGTGAGTTGTCTCACTTGTTGTACTTGTCTGGTGTCCGGTGAGGCGGTGCATTAGGTCGGTAGCGCTCTGACCTGCACTTGCTTTCCTATTGACTGTCGACCAGTTCCTGCCATTGCATTATTCGTTCCATTTATATTAGTTCCCTTTTCAGGATGCGATATGAAAGCCTATCAACAAGAATTTATCGAATTCGCTATTCAGCAGGGTGTCCTGAAGTTTGGTGAGTTTACGCTAAAGTCGGGTCGAATCAGCCCTTATTTCTTTAATGCCGGGTTGTTTAACAGCGGTTTGGCCCTTGCTCGCCTGGGGCGTTTTTACGCTGCCGCACTGGAAGATGCTGGTTTGCAGTACGATGTGGTGTTTGGCCCGGCGTACAAAGGTATTCCTCTGGCGGCAGCCATGACCGTGGCGCTGGCCAATGACTACCAGAAAGACGTGCCTTATGTGTTTAATCGCAAGGAAGCCAAGGCCCATGGCGAAGGCGGTAATCTGGTGGGTGCGCCTTTGGCGGGCCGTGTGGTCATTGTCGACGATGTGATTACTGCTGGAACGGCTATTCGGGAAGTCATGACCCTGATCGCTGGTACTGAGGGTGCAACGGCGGCAGCGGCCCTGATTGCGCTGGATCGCCAGGAGAAAGGCCAGGGTGAGTTGTCTGCGATCCAGGAAGTAGAACGGGACTTCGATATCAAGGTGGCCAGTATCGTGACCCTGAATCAGGTGCTGGACTATGTGGCGACCCAGGATGATCTGAAAAACCACGCGTCTGCTATCGAAGCGTATCGGGCGCAATACGGGGTGTGCTGATGCTGGGATACTTGAACGGTAAACAATGGCTTGCTCGTAGTCGCTTGCTGGTTGCGCTATTGGGTTCTTTGCTGGCATCGGAAGTTGTTGCCGCCAAGTTGTATCGTTTCAAGGTCGATGGTCAGACGGTGCTGCGGGACCGAATACCGGCTGAGCTGGTGGGCCAGGGCTACGAGGTGCTGGGCAGTAACGGTATGGTGCTGGAAGTGGTTGCTCCTGCACCAACAGAAGAAGAGCTGGTTATCCGGCGCGCCAGAGAAGCGGCTGAGCTGCAACGACAAGAGCAAATTGCCCAGCAAAAAGAAGCGGATATCAATCTGCTGCGGTTGTACGAGCAGCCATCGGATGTTGAACGGGCCAGGCTGCGCAAGTCAGAAGAAGTCGCGACCTATATCACCTTGCAGGAACGTCGCCAGCAAGCGTTGGAAGAAAAGCTGCAAGTGGCACAGCAGCAGGCTGAGCGCTTTACCAGTAAAGGTGATCCGGTCCCTGAGGATATTCAGGACGAAGTGGACGAGATCGCTGATGTGATTGCCGACAGCCAACGGGATATCCGGGATCGTCGTGCTGAGTTAGGGCGTATTACCCGGGATTATGCGGAGCAGTATGAGCGCATACGCATTCTGCAGGTTTATCCGCCAGGTACTTTGTACGACGAGGTGGATTTTGACCGGGTTGATCGTTTTATCAAGGCCACTCCTCCCGTCAGCCGCTAGGCCAGCTGGCTTGGCGTCCCTGCTGTTGAGTCTTCCGTCCGTTTATTCCGTCTATGCCGTTGCCGTTTATTCAGTAGGTCGGAATGTGCTTTGCCCGCAATAACTGGCTTTGTAACAGCGGCCACTGTTCATCCCAATAGGCGGTGGGTTTCAGGGCAAATTCCGTCCGTACAAACTGACGGATCTTGCCTTCGACCACAGCCGTCAACAAGTTGGCCAGCGCACTGGCCGTGTGCTGTGGCAGCTTGTCTTCACGCAATTCGGCTTCCCGGATGATTTGTCGGAACTGGGTGTCCAGCCGTTCAAAAAACTGCTGGATACGCTGACGCAGGCGCTCGGTTTCTCCCGCCAGGGCATCACCAGACAACAAGCGGCACATGCCGGGGTTGCGTTCAGCAAATGTCAGCAACAGCATCAGGGTGTGCTGGCAGCGCGCTTCAGCGGTGTCGATGTCTTGCAGGATCAGGTTGATACGGCTGAAAATTGTTTCTTCTATAAAAATAATCAGCCCTTCAAACATCTTTGCCTTGCTGGGGAAGTGGCGATACAGCGCCGCTTCTGAGACGCCCACCTCTTTTGCCAGATTGGCGGTGGTGATTCTGGCCCCAGGCTGGGTTTCCAGCATATGCACCAGAGCCTGAAGTATCTGGTCCTTGCGGGATAGCTTGTTTTCCGCCTGTGCCATGAATCCTCCTGTCAGCCTTTGCGGTTGGTAATCAGAGTGCCCACACCTTCATCAGTGAACAGTTCCAGCAGGGTCGAGTGTGCCACGCGTCCATCAATAATATGGGCGCTGGTGACGCCAGCATGGACGGCATCCAGCGCACATTGGATCTTGGGTAACATGCCACCGTAGATGGTACCGTCAGCAATCAGGTCGTCGACTTGCCGGGTAGTCAGACCGGTAAGGATATTGTTCTGCTTGTCCATCAAACCGGCGATATTGGTTAATAGAATCAGTTTTTCGGCCTTGAGTACTTCCGCGACCTTACCGGCAACCAAATCGGCGTTGATGTTGTAGGAGCGACCTTCTGAGTCGACACCAATCGGTGCAATAACCGGAATAAAATCACTGTCATTGAGCATGTCCAACACCTTGGTGTTGATACTGGCGACTTCACCAACGTGGCCGATGTCGATGATTTCCGGTTTTTCCAGATCCGGAGAAGCCCGGGTCACATGCAGCTTGCGAGCGTGCAGCAGCTGGCCATCCTTACCGGTCAGGCCAATGGCATCACCACCGTTCTGGTTGATCAGGTTGACGATGTCTTTGTTGACCAAGCCACCCAGTACCATTTCGACCACGTCCATGGTTTCGCTGGTGGTCACGCGCATGCCGTTAACAAAGTGGCTTTCGATATTGAGTTTGGTCAGCAACTCGCCAATTTGTGGCCCGCCGCCGTGCACCACAACCGGGTTGATGCCAACCAGTTTCAGCATCACCATATCGCGGGCAAAGCTGTTTTTCAGATGTTCGTCGATCATGGCATTGCCGCCGTATTTGACGACAATGGTTTTGCCTACAAAGCGTTGCAGGTAGGGCAGGGCCTGACTCAGAACGTTGACGGTTTGGATAGCGTCATCGCGGTTCAGCGGCATGGTGGGGCTCCATCGGGTGCAGGGCAAGGCCGATCACTCAATCGGCCCTGCAGTATGAGTATGGTTCAGGTTATTGGCAATCGGGCAGTATAGCCTGACCCGATTGGCGCTCGCTATGGATGGCTCAGTGGCGGCCAGAGTGGCCAAAACCACCGCTGCCGCGTTCTGTTGCCGTAAAGTCTTCTACTTGCTGGAGCCGGGCTTGTACCACGGGGACCAGCACCAGCTGTGCCAGACGTTCGCCGACATTCAGCGTGAACGGTTCGGTGCCACGATTCCAGCAGGATACCATGAGCGGGCCCTGGTAATCGGAGTCAATCAGACCGACCAGATTGCCCAGTACGATGCCATGTTTGTGGCCCAGGCCTGAGCGCGGCAGCAGCACGGCAGCGAGACCGGGATCATCGATATAAATCGCCACTCCGGTGGGAATCAGTACGGTCTGGCCGGGTTCGATAACCAGGCTGTCGGTTTCGATGCAGGCGCGTAAGTCCAGCCCTGCTGATCCGCTGGTGGCGTATTCTGGCAGTGGAATGGCCTCGCCGAGGCGCGGGTCGAGAATTTTGAATTGCAAGGTATGCACTGTAGCGGCTTCCTGTTGGTTTATGAGTGGCATCGGCGGGCTGTTATTGCGCCTTGAGCTGCTGGGCGATCGCTGCGATCAGTTGCCGCGCCAGCAGGGTTTTGTTCATGACGTCAAATTCGGTCGTACCGTGGCGGCTGTACAGCGTGACAGCATTATTTTCGGCACCGAAGCCAATATCCTGACGCGAGACATCGTTGGCAATGATCATATCGAGATTTTTGCGCTCGAGTTTGTCGCGGGCGTAACTGTCGACGTCGTGGGTTTCGGCGGCAAAACCAACGCTAAACGGCCGTTGTGGATGATGGGCCACGGTGGCGATAATATCGGGGTTCTTGACCAGCGTTAGCTGGATCTCGTCACCGGCTTTCTTGATCTTCTGTTCCGCTACCGCCGCCGGCCGGTAGTCGGCCACGGCGGCGCTGGCAATAAAAACGTCACATTGACCCAGCGTCGCTAATGACGCCGTCAGCATGTCAGTGGCCGATGTGACCGGCACCAGGGTGATCCGCTCGGGTACGGGCAGGCTGACCGGGCCGGAGATCAGTGTAACTTGCGCTCCGGCTTCCAGTGCCGCCTGGGCCAGTGCATAACCCATTTTACCAGAGCTGTGGTTGCTGATGTAACGCACCGGGTCGAGCGCTTCGCGGGTTGGTCCGGCCGTGATGACCACCTGCTTGCCCGCCAGGGTACCACTAACAAAACGGTCGGCCAGTTGTTGGGCAATCGCTTCGGGTTCGAGCATTCGGCCGAGGCCAATATCGCCACAGGCTTGGGCCCCGCTGCCGGGTCCAAACAGAGCCAATGCATCGCCGCGCAGCCGTGCCAATGTCGAGAGATTGTTCTTGGTCGTGGCGGCGGCCCACATTTGCTGATTCATCGCCGGTGCCAGGCAGAGCGGTGCTGAGCTGGCCAGACAGACGGTGGTCAGCAAGTCATCCCCCATACCGGCGGCAAGGCGGGCAATCAGGTCGGCACTGGCCGGTGCAATCAGGATGGTATCAGCCCAGCGTGCCAGTTCGATGTGACCCATACCGGCTTCGGCAGTCTCATCCAGCAAGGCGTGGTGCACCGGATTACCGGAGAGGGCCTGCAGCGTCAGCGGGGTGATAAATTCCATCGCACCAGCGGTCATAATGACTCGAACAGTGGCACCGGCCTTGGTCAGAGTGCGTACCAGTTCGGCGGATTTGTAGGCAGCAATGCCGCCGCTGATACCGAGCAAAATACGTTTGTTGGCTAATTGCAGCATGGAGAGCTCGTCAGTACTGGGGTAAAATTGGCGTCAGTATAACGCACAGGTGAAACGAAGGAGCCTCGTATCATAATGGCACCCGGAAGGTGACGGCACGATGACAGATGCTGTGCCCGTCAGGTGGTTGAATGAGCGAAGCATAACAGCACTGCAAGGAGGCAGATAATGGCAATCAGGGATTGGCCAGAGCAGGAACGTCCACGGGAAAAACTGTTGGCTCAGGGAGCGGCGTCGCTGTCGGATGCCGAGTTGCTGGCGATATTTTTACGTACCGGGGTCAAAGGCAAAAGTGCCGTGGATTTGTCGCGGGAGTTGCTGGCGGAGTTTGGTGGTTTACGGCCGCTCTTGATGGCAAGTGAAAAGCGTTTTTGCCAGCCTCTGGGGTTGGGGTCGGCCAAGTTTGCGCTGTTACAAGCCGTGCTGGAAATGGCTCGCCGTCATCTGGCGGAGCAGCTGCAAAAAGGTGATGCCCTGACCAGCCCGGAATTGACCCGGCGTTATTTGTCAGCACAGATCCGGGATCTCGATCATGAGGTGTTTGCGTGTCTGTTTCTGGATAACCAGAACCGGGTTATCCAGTACAAGGAGCTGTTTCAGGGCACCATTGATGGTGCGTCGGTGTACCCGCGTGAGGTGGTGAAGCAGGCGCTGGCCTACGGTGCTGCTGCCGTGATCTTTACTCATAATCACCCCTCCGGTGTGGCGGAGCCAAGCCGGGCGGACCGGCATATTACCGACAAGTTGCAGCAGGCTCTGGGGCTGGTGGATATCCGGGTGCTGGACCATATCGTGGTGGGTGATGGCGAAGAAGTGTCCTTTGCCGAGCGAGGCTGGATCTGACCTGAGAGCGACAGGCGCAGGTGTTTCAGGGCGGTAAAACGACGATTTCGGGTCGCCAGGTTCCGTACAAAAAATAAACTTCGGCTTGCGCTGTGTTTGTGGTTTTGGTATAAAGCGCAACTCTTTTCAGCCAGGGCCTATCTGGTGTCGCTTGTAAAAGCGCTCCAAGCCCACGGTTGCTAACGAAATTCAGATTGATCGATACAGTTAAGAATCGGGGCTAGATCCATGTCTAAGGTTTGTCAGGTAACAGGAAAAGGTCCTGTTTCCGGGAATAATGTTTCCCACTCAAATACCAAAACCAAGCGCCGTTTTTTACCCAACTTGCAATATCACCGTTTTTGGGTAGAAAGCGAAAGCCGTTTTGTTCGTCTGCGTGTATCAACTAAAGGTATGCGTATCATCGACAAGAAAGGCATCGATCCGGTGCTGGCCGAGCTGCGTGCTCGCGGCGAGAAATTCTAAGGAGACTGATTATGCCACGCGATAAAATCCGTCTGGTGTCCAGTGCCGGTACCGGTCACTTCTACACTACAGACAAGAACAAGCGCACCATGCCTGAGAAAATGGAAATCAAGAAATTTGATCCCGTTGTTCGCAAGCATGTGATGTACAAGGAAGCCAAGATCAAGTAATTGATTCTTCCTGTACAGGCTTGAAAACCCGGTTATAGCTTAGGCTATCCGGGTTTTTTTATGTCTGGCGTTTGCTGTCGAGAGCTTTGTGCGCTCTGTTTGCGGTTTATATTTGATACTGTCAGAGCGGCCTCTGCAGGCTGTCTGTTTGCCGCGGTGCCAGAACATCATGCCCAACAACCGTCCAACAACCATGTCAAAACATTATGTTAAAACACTATGCCAGAGCTTCCTGAAGTAGAAACCACTTTGCGGGGTATTACCCCTTACCTGCTCAATCAGACCATTGAGAATGTCGTGGTGCGCCAGTCGCGCTTGCGCTGGCCGGTGGCCGATGAGATATCAGCATTGACGGGCCAGCAGGTGACGGGCTTGAGTCGCCGGGGCAAGTACTTGCTGTTGCAGTTTGACGCCGGGACAGCGGTCTGGCATCTGGGTATGTCGGGGTCGTTGCGACTGGTGAAGGCCGAAGAAGATCCGCGGATTCATGATCATATTGACTGGGTGTTAGGTAACGGCTGGATCTTGCGTTATCACGACCCCAGACGCTTTGGCGCATTGCTATGGCAGGCACCTGATACCGTGTTAAGCCAGATAGCTTCCCTGGGGCCAGAGCCGTTATTGCCCGAGGCGGAGTCGGGGTTATCCGCTGCGTCGCTGTATCAGCGCAGCCGGGGCAAGAAGCAGGCAATCAAGCTGTTTATTATGGATAACCATACCATGGTAGGGGTGGGGAATATTTACGCCAATGAGAGCCTGTTTATGGCGGGTATCCGGCCAACAACAGCAGCAGGCAACATCAGCAAGCCCAGGTTCGAACGCTTGTTGGACTGTATTCGCCAGGTGCTGGGGCAAGCCATTGAGCAGGGGGGGACAACGCTGCGGGATTTCGTCAACAGTGATGGCAATCCCGGTTATTTTGCCCAGCAGTTGCAGGTCTATGGACGAGGTGGCAAGCCGTGTCGGGTGTGTGAGACGACCTTGAAGGAGATTCGTCAGGGTCAGCGGGCAACCGTGTATTGCCCGCTGTGTCAACGCCGCTAGACGGCGATGTGCACCGTCAGCAGACGGTGGGTTAGATGGAGAGGTTATTCAAGGTTGCCGCTGTTTTTGCGTTGCTCGACAAAGTACTGCATCAGGTTGCGGGTGGAATCATCGTGGTCGTTACGCACGTCGCCACTTTGCAGTTCGGGCAGGATATTTTTTGCCAGGGTTTTGCCCAGCTCAACGCCCCATTGGTCAAAAGAACAGATGTCCCAGATGGTACCGAGGATAAAAATCTTGTGCTCGTAGAGGGCAATCAAGGCACCCAGTGTGCGTGGGTTGAGCTGATCCAGCAGCAGGCTGTTGGTCGGGCGGTTGCCCTGGTGGATCTTATGGGGAATCAGGCGCTCGATATCGGCGCTCGACATGCCCTTGGCGGTCAGGTCCCGACGAATGTCGTCGGCATTGATACCACACATCAGGGCTTCGGTCTGGGCAAAGAAATTGGCCATCAGTTTTTCATGGTGGCCTTCCACGGGAGTGCTGCTTTCGATCGAACCGATAAAATCGGCCGGTACGACGGTACTGCCCTGGTGCAGGTATTGGTAAAAAGCATGCTGGCCATCAATCCCGAGCTGACCCCAAATAATCGACCCGGTGGTATAAGGAACAATATCGCCGTTACGGTCTACGGATTTGCCGTTGCTTTCCATTTCCGCTTGCTGCAGGTAGGCCGAGAATTTCTGCAATGGCCAGTCGTACGGCAAAATCGCCTGGCTGTGGCGGCCCATGAAGGTGCTGTTCCATAAGGCCGTCAGGGCCAGCCACATGGGGGCGTTGCGCTCTAATGGTTCATTGCGGAAGTGCAGGTCCATATCATGTGCACCCTGCAACAATTCTTCAAACTGTCTGAAGCCGAGATACAGGGCGATGGGCAAGCCAATGGCAGACCATAATGAAAAGCGGCCACCAACCCAATCCCACATCTGGAAGGTGTTTTCCAGTTTGATGCCAAAGGCTTTGACGGCTTCGGCGTTGCTGGAGACGGCAACAAAGTGCTGCGCCACGGCGCGGCTGTCGAACGAGGATGCCATCAGCCAGTTACGGGCGGTCTGGGCATTGGTCATGGTTTCGGCGGTGGTGAAGGTTTTGGACGCCACCACAAACAATACCCGCTCCGGGTTGAGTCCTTTCAGCACATTGGCGATTTCCATGCCATCGACATTGGACACAAAGTGGATCTTGATCTGGTCGTCGGCATAGGGCTTGAGCGCCTGGGTTACCATGCGTGGGCCAAGGTCAGAACCACCAATACCAATGTTGACTACATCGGTAATGCGTTTGCCGGAATGGCCGCGCCAGCGGCCCTTGCGAACGGCATTAACAAACACCCGGATACGCTTGAGTTCATGCTCAATGACAGGCATGACATCTTCACCATCGACATACACCGGCGAGTGCCCGCGATTACGCAAGGCGGTATGCAGCACCGCCCGGTCTTCGGTGACATTGATATGTTCGCCGTTGAACATATCGTCGCGACATTTTTCCAGATCACATTGACGCGCCAATGCCAGCAGGTGCTGGAAGGTTTCGTCGTCGATGGGGTTCTTGGAGATATCCAGCAAGATGTTCTGGACCTTGAGAGAATACTTGTCAAAACGTTCCGGGTCATCAAACAGTGATTGGATCGGGGTTTCAAGTGCTGGTTCGACGCGCTTTTGGAGGGCTTGCCAGGCGGGTAGTTGGGTAACGGCGGACATTGGTATTCCTTGTCTGTCTTACGGTAAACGGATTAAATGAATTGTTATTGATCGTTGTGACAACAAAACGACGCAGGGTACAGGTCGCCATTCTGTTGTCTGTCACAGGTATTGGTTGGGCACGGGTTTTAGCCGCGCAGGTTGCTGGCGCTTCTGGCCAGTTCGCGAATGGCATCCCAGTCTTTGGCTGCAATCAGCTCATCCGGTGTCAGCCAGGTACCGCCGACACACATAACGTTACCAAGGCTCAGGTAATCGTTGGCATTACCGGGACGAATGCCTCCTGTCGGGCAAAAGCGCACTTCTGGAAACGGTCCGGCAATGGACTTCAGAATGGCCGTGCCACCGGCGGCAGCGGCGGGAAAGAACTTGAAGCGGCGGTAGCCAAAATCCATCGCCGTCATCATCTCCGAGACCGTCTGGATACCCGGTACCATGGGAATATTGGCAGCAATCGCACCAGCCAGCAGTGCCGGTGTGGCGCCAGGGGTAAAAACAAATTCACTACCGGCGTCAATGGCTGCCTGCAGATTGGCCGTATTGGTGACGGTACCCGCTCCCACCCGAGCTTCGGGAACGTGTTCAGCAATGGCGCGGATGGCATCCAGTGCGGCGTCACTGCGCAGAGTGATTTCCAGAACCGGCAAACCGCCATCCACCAGTGCTTGAGCCAGGGGTACGGCATCTTCCAGGTGTTCAATCTTTAGAACCGGAATCACCGGTGCCAGAGCGACCAGATCATCAATTTGCGAGATAAACGTAGCGGGATAATTGCTTGTGGTCATAACAACTCCTTGTGCGCGACTGTGAGCCAGGATTGCATCAATCATACAGATTCGATGTGACAAGTGCTGGTATCTGGCCGCCCTGACATATGTGGAAACCCCAGCTATCAGGGGTTCGAGTGATTATTACTGTTTTTATGCAATATACGCTCCCGGAATAGCAGGATGAATGCTGATACCGACAGTACAATGAATTCATCATATTGCCTCGCTCACCGGGTTGCGCGACTGCCTCCTCTCGACTGTCCAGTTTGCTTGGTGAGTACCGGTTCGGAGGCAATGACGCTTGACGCCCAGCGGGATCAGAATTTTCTTAACGTCGGTGTCTGGTCTTGATAACGGGGCATCATCATGCCGAGATCGGCATTGATGTAGGTCGGATCGGCTACCAGGTAGCGTTTGCCTTCAAACCGCCAGCCGCTGCCGGTGATGGCGCTGTCGGTGGCGTTCATGGCAATGGCGGTGGCAACGTGGCCCGGTAACTCGACAATCAGCACATCAGCATCCAGCAGCTGTTGCGCCAGCCAGCCAAACAGAGCAGCGCGGTCTTCGCAGTCGGAGTAAGGGTAGTGCAGGGTTTCCAGCGGGAACAGGTAGTTCTCGCTCTGAAACTGCTCGGCGTCGGTTTCATAACGGAAACCGGTTTGCACCAACCGTAGCAGGTAGTTGATTTTGCTCTGACGGTCGTTCAGTCGGGCCAGTCGAGGCCGTAATTGATCCAGTAATTGCTGGGCCGTAACGGCTGGTAATCCGGCCTGAAAGTAGCCTGGCAGTGCCAGTTGCGGGTAGGTGGCCAGATAAGCGCTGTAGTCGGCAGGGTAACTGACCTGAAGGGATTCAGTCTGGCCTTGCCAGCGAAAGCTGAGCGTTCGTGTTTCTTCGCCGCCACCAGGTACAAAGCGGTATGGATCGCTAAAACCGATGGGGCGTGAGCCCAGTTCATGAGTACCCTGATAGGTTTTGACGGTCCCCAGTCCCAGTGGTTGCTCGCCGGGTTGAATGGCGTAATAACGCTGCTGGTCAAGCTCAAAATAGGTGACGCCGTAGAGCTTTTCTTGGGCCGGTAGCAGCAGGTGAATTTGCTGGTCGTAGGCGACTCTGGCATCAAAACCGGCTTTGACCAGTAAAAACCAGCAGTTCAGTACCTGACTGTTGGGGTCATCATGCAGGGCGTGAGCAAATTGGCTGAACAGCACGGCGGTAGCCCAGTCGTTTAATTGCCAGTCACTGGCCGCGGCTGTTAGCGCATCGACAAGCGATTGATGTTGACTGCTGGCGAGTTGCTGCCAGTAAGTGGCAATACGTTTGTTATCAGGGCGACCGCTGAATGTCTGTTTGAAACCATCGGGAATCTCGACACTGAGACTGCGTCCATAAAACGTCAGTTGTACGGTATTGGGATTGGCTGGCAATGATTCCGGTGGGATAACCGCGGGCCGGGGTGTCGAAGGGGGTAATGGCGCCACCACGACGGGTGGCGGGAGCGGTTCACTGGTGGGCCGGGCTGGTTCTGGTGTATCGACCGGGGCCGGGCGGGCAACCGGCAGAGTATCCGGCTTGGGTTCCGGATCTCGTTGTTGTGCCGGTTCAACCTCGACGTCTTTCCAGCGCTGGTTGAGGAAGGTTAGAAAAGCGCGGTCATTTTTATCCAGATAGGACTGATAATTGTCCTGGGTCTGCTGTAACCACTGTTGGTATTCATTGGTTTGTGTCGGGGTGGCGGCCAGTGACCAGGCACTGGTCATCAAGGTGACGACAGCAACAAAGCCGCGTAAACCTTGCTGGAATCTGACGTTCATGGCACTTGCCCTCTCAGTTAAGTTACCTGAGCCGTTGTCGGGGGATGGAACCAACACAGCAGAGCGAGGTGAACCTGGCTGCTGCTGTGTTGGGCAGTCGGTTTATTTCAGTTTGGCGATTTCTTCAGCCAGTTCATCAAAGGATTTTTCGGACTGGAATTTCTGCCACAGCGCCTGATCATTGGCCATGGAGGTTTTCAGGGCCTGTTCCGTTACCTGGGCCATGGTGTCGGCATTCAGACCAACCAGTACCACCATACCGCCGCTTGGGGTCGGCATCTGGCGCAGGATTTTGGAACCAACCAGGGTTTCCTTGGTGATCTGGCGAGTGACAGAGGAATTCACCTTGTCGACGGTTTCGCCATCCCCGGTACCCGTGGTCTCAGCATATTGCTTGATCATGTTCTGGACTTCGATACGCATGGTCTGAGCCAGCTCAACACGAGCAGCAGTGGCCGCCATTTGTTTCATGAAGTTGGGGCCAGCGGCAGTTTTGTCGGCATAACCAACCGCAGTCAGGTCGACACCATCAATCGGTGCGCCACAAACCCATTCCGGTGCTGCCTTGCCCGAACCATCAGCAAAAGCACAGCTGACCGGTTGGGTTTCGATCGACTGGTTGGATGAGCAGCCTGCCATAACCGCGACAGCCGCCGCCATTGCCCAATGTTTAAACGCCATAACGTTCTCCTTGTGATATGAATGGGGTCGCTTTCTGATCAGATAAGCCAACACCCTGAATGGTTCATGCTTTGTAATGTCAATATGACCTGTCTTGCCTGTTGTCCCATGCTACGCCAGCACCATGACAATGTGATTGATCTGGTACGGCAGATCCGTCTGTCAGGACCCGTGTCCGCAGTGATCACCGGCGTGGGCGTGGCCATGGGCCAGTTCTTCGGCGGTGGCATCACGGGTACTGAGGATCGACACCTGAAACGTCAATGTCTTGCCTGCCAGCGGATGGTTGGTATCAACATCGGCCATAAATTTACCAACTTTGACGACCGTCACCTTGCGCGGGCCATGTTCTGTCTGAACTTCTGCAAGCATTCCGGCGCGCCAGCGTTTGGCACCTTGCAGATGTTTTACCGGTACCCGTTGTTGAGCGTCATCGCGGCGCTGGCCATAAGCCTGATCCGGGGTCAGGGTCAGCAGTAATTCATCCCCTGCAGAGCGGCCATCAAGGGCCGCTTCAAATGCCCCCAGCATCTGTTTTTTGCCGTGCATGTACAGCACTGGCTCGCCATCAAAAGTCGACTCAATCAGTTGGTTCTCGCTATCGGTCATGCGGTAGTGCAATTCAACAACGGTATTGGCAGTAATCATCTTGTTTTCCAGCGTATATTCAATTGTAGAGTATCCGGCTGTCGGTAAAGTCAGGCAACTGTTAAAAAAGCGTCAAAGGTAAGTAAAGGCAGTCCAAGCCAGAAATAACAGTGCGGTAAACGCAAATGTAATCCGCTTGGCATAGACACTTGATTTCGTGATTGACGGCCCCATCTTTTACCGCTGACCCGAATGTAAGCAGGAAGTACGCTATGACAACGATTGTATCCGTCCGACGTGGTGACCAGGTGGTGATTGCCGGTGATGGCCAGGTATCACTGGGTAATACCGTGATGAAAGGGAATGCACGCAAGGTCCGTCGGCTCTACAACAATAAGGTATTGGCCGGGTTTGCGGGCAGTACCGCGGATGCATTTACCCTGTTTGAAAAATTTGAAGCCCAGCTGCAGCAACATCATGGCCAGCTGACGCGTGCCGCCGTCGAGCTGGCCAAAGAATGGCGCTCGGACCGTGCGCTGCGCAAGCTGGAAGCGATTCTGGCAGTGGCAGATCACACCGCTTCCCTGATCATTACCGGTAATGGCGACGTGGTGCAGCCGGAAGAAGATCTGATTGGTGTGGGTTCTGGTGGTCAATTTGCCCTGGCCGCGGCTCGTGCCCTGTTACACAACACAGACCTGGAGGCACGAGACATCGCCGAAAAAAGCCTCACTATCGCCGGAGAGATCTGTGTCTTTACCAACAACAATATGACGGTTGAATGCCTGTCTGCCGGAGATGACGCATGAGCGAAATGACCCCGAGAGAAATTGTTCACGAGCTGGACCGTCATATTATTGGCCAGCAGAATGCCAAACGATCCGTCGCGATTGCCCTGCGTAACCGCTGGCGTCGCATGCAGCTGCCAAAGGCACTGCGCGATGAAGTGACCCCCAAGAATATCCTGATGATTGGTCCGACCGGGGTGGGTAAAACCGAAATTGCCCGACGTCTGGCCAAACTTTCCAACGCTCCTTTTATCAAGGTCGAAGCAACCAAATTCACCGAAGTGGGTTATGTCGGCAAAGACGTGGAATCCATTATTCGGGATCTGATCGAAACCGGCATTAAAATGCTGCGCGAGCAAGAGATGGTGCGAGTCAGCCACCGGGCTGAAGAAGCGGCAGAGGAACGTATTCTGGATGCTTTACTGCCTCCGGCTCGTTCCAATACACAAAGCGAGTGGGACACCACAACCAGCCCCAAAACCGAAGATTCCTCCACCCGTCAGATTTTCCGCAAGAAACTGCGTGAAGGTCAGCTGGATGACAAGGAAATTGATATCGCTGTTGCTCAGGCACCGGCAGGCGTTGAGATTATGGCGCCGCCAGGCATGGAAGAAATGACCAGCCAGTTGCAGAACATGTTTTCCAACATGGGGAGCGACAAAAAAACCACGCGCAAGCTGAAAATCCGCGATGCTTTCAAGCAGCTTCAGGATGAAGAAGCGGCCAAAATGCTCAATATGGAAGACCTGAAAGCCAGAGCGATCGACCTGGTAGAGCAAAACGGCATCGTCTTTATTGACGAGATCGACAAGGTTGCCAAGCGAGGCGAATCCGGTTCCGGTGGTGATGTCAGCCGTGAAGGAGTACAGCGCGACCTGTTGCCGCTGATTGAAGGCAGTACCGTCAGCACCAAACACGGCATGATCAAGACTGACCATATCCTGTTTGTGGCTTCCGGTGCTTTCCACGTTGCCAAGCCGTCAGATCTGATCCCGGAACTACAGGGACGTTTGCCAATCCGGGTTGAATTACAAGCGCTGACGCCGGGCGACTTCGAACGTATTCTGACTGAACCCAGCGCCTCGCTGACGGAACAATACCGTGCCTTGCTGCAGACCGAAGGCGTGGAGCTGGAATTCCGCCCGGACGCCATCAAGCGCCTGGCGGAGATCGCCTACGAGGTGAACGAAAGCACCGAGAACATTGGGGCTCGTCGTTTGCACACCATTATGGAGCGCCTGCTGGAAACCGTTTCCTTTGACGCCACCGACCTGAGCGACGCCGTTGTCATCGACGCCGCTTATGTTGAAGCCCAGTTGGGCGATGTGGTGAGAAACCAGGACCTGAGCCAGTTTATTCTCTGAGCCAAAGGCCTGGTTGACGCTGGTTGCTCTTGCCATAAGAGCAACCGCGTTCAATATTTGGTTGGGTATTTGGATATATAGATGTTTAATCGAGTCGCCGAGAGACCGGCGTCTATCCATACTGATTACCGTGATCCGACAACCCAAACCGTTAGCCGCAACGACCAACACACGCTAATCTGGCAACATTTGCCACGTGTTCCATCCCTCAGTTCGGGAGATACCCCATGAAGCCAGATGGCATCACCGTTAAAAAAAGCAGCCGTTGCCTGGTATTACGCTACGGCGAACAAAGCCATGAACTCAGTTTCGAATTCCTGCGGGTGTTATCACCTTCAGCCGAAGTACGCGGTCACGGTACCGGCAACGGCGTGCTGCAATCGGGTAAAAAAGACGTCGGCCTGCTGCGGGTTGAACCCGCTGGCAACTACGCCCTGAAACTGGTGTTTGACGATGGTCATGATTCCGGGCTGTACGACTGGTCTTATTTGCACCATTTGTGTATGAATCAGGCAACGCTCTGGCAAGATTACCTTGATCAATTGGCCGCTGCCGGTGTGGGTCGGGAGTCCATGTTGATTAATATTCGTGGACTATGACAGCAGATTGAGCAGCATCAGCTGCCTTTGGGTATACTGTCTGGCATGAATAACATAAAACCGGTCTCGACCAGCCGCCTGTGGCGCCCAAACACATCCCTCATAAAAACAGGAGCCGTACATTGACGGATTCTCCCACCCCAAAAAACTCCCCCATTCACGACCCCAACGCCGCGTTGGAGGCAAAGAAATACGACAATCCGGTACCCAGCCGGGAAGCATTGTTGACGCTGCTGGAGCAATCCGGCCGTCCAATGACTCATGAAGATGTGTGTGAAGCGCTGACAGAATCAGATCCCGAGCGGGTTGAAGCCCTGCGCCGCCGACTGATCGCCATGTCGCGGGACGGCCAGCTGATGAGCAACCGGCGCAACCAGTTTTTCCCCATGGAAAAAGCCGACCTGGTGACCGGTGTCGTCATGGGGCACAAGGACGGTTTTGGTTTCGTCTTGCGCAGCGATGCCGACGATATTTATCTGTCGAACCGGCAAATGCGCAAAGTCTTTCATGGTGACAAGGTCGCCGTGCAGATTCTTGGCCTGGATCGCCGTGGGCGTCCGGAAGGCAAGATCGTGCAGGTACTCGAACGTAACACCCAGCACGTCGTCGGCCGTTATTTCGACCAGGCCGGTGTTGGCGTGGTGCAGCCCGACAACAAGCGTGTCAGCACTGAAGTGCTGATTCCTGCTGATGGACGTAACGGTGCCGAGCACGGCCAGTTTGTAATGGTCGAAATCGTTGCCCAGCCAAAACAGGGTGGCTTGCCGGTTGGCAAGGTAGTTGAAGTGCTGGGCGAGCATCTGGCTCCGGGCATGGAAATCGAAGTGGCTATTCGCAGCCACGATATTCCCCACGAATGGCCAGCGGCGGTGACCGTCGAAGCCAAAAAGCTGTCTGACGAAGTACGTGAGGAAGACAAGGCCAACCGGATTGATTTGCGTCACCTGCCGTTTGTCACTATCGACGGTGAAGATGCCCGCGATTTCGACGATGCGGTGTACTGCGAACGTAACAAGAACACCGGTGGCTGGCGTTTGTACGTTGCCATCGCCGACGTATCCCACTACGTTAAACCGGGTTCGGCACTGGATATTGAAGGCCATACCCGCGGCAACTCGGTGTATTTTCCCGGGTTTGTGGTGCCGATGCTGCCAGAAAAACTGTCCAACGGGCTGTGTTCCCTGAATCCGGCAGTGGACCGTTTGGTGCTGGTGTGCGAAATGACCATCTCCAAAGCCGGGAACATCTCCGGTTACAAGTTTATGGAAGGGCTGATCCACTCTCATGCCCGCCTGACTTACAACAAGGTCTGGTCGATGCTGCAGCAACCGCGCAGTGAAGAAGGCCAGATCTGGCGTGATCATTACCCGGCGGTCGTGCCTCACATCGAAAATCTGTACAGCCTGTTCCAGCTGTTGCGCAGCAAGCGTGAAGAGCGGGGTGCAATGGACTTCGACTCGGTCGAAACCCGCATTGTGTTTGATGCCGAGCGCAAGATTCAGGAAATCGTGCCGATCAGTCGGAACGATGCCCATATGCTGATTGAAGAGTGCATGCTGGCCGCCAACGTGTGCGCAGCCAGCTTCCTGGAAAAATATCAGGTGCCCTGTGTTTACCGCGTCCATCCAGGCCCGAATGAAGACAAGCTGGAAAACCTGCGCTCGTTTCTTGGTGAGCTGGGGCTGGCAATCAATACCGGTAAAGGCAAGCCGACTCCGAAAAACTATCAGGAATTACTCAGCAGTATTCAGGATCGCCCGGACTCCCATCTGATTCAGACCGTGTTACTGCGCTCGCTCAGTCAGGCGGTTTATCACCCGGAAAACGAAGGCCACTTTGGTCTGGCGTACAAGGCCTACACTCACTTTACCTCGCCGATTCGTCGCTATCCGGATTTGCTGGTGCATCGTGCTATTCGCAGCGTGATTCGCAGCGAACAGGAATGCCGTAACGTCATCCGTGCCGAAGGTGCCAAGCCGTTGGCCAAGGCCGAAATCTATCCCTACGATACGGCGCAAGTCATCCAGCTGGGTGAACACTGCTCCATGACCGAGCGTCGTGCCGATGACGCCACTCGGGACGTGAACGACTTCCTTAAATGTGAGTACATTCAGGATCGGGTTGGTGACGTGTTCGAAGGCGTTATCACGGCCGTGACCGGCTTTGGTTTGTTTGTTGAACTGAAAAACGTCTATGTCGAAGGGCTGGTGCATATCTCCTCGCTGGCGAATGACTTCTACCAGTTTGATGCCACCAAACACCGGCTGGTTGGCGAACGCACTCGCCGCACCTTCCGCCTGGGAGACAGCCTCTGGGTGCAGGTGTCGGGTGTTAATCTGGACGAACGCAAGGTCGACTTCGATCTGGCTACCGCGCCAGGCAAAGCCGGGCAAGCGGCGCCGGAAGCGCCACGTTTGCCTCGTCGGCGGGCCAAAAGCACCGCCTCTGGAGCAACAACGACTGGCAGCAAGGATGAAACGCTCAAGCCTTCTGGCCGTCGTCGCCGTAAAAAACCGGCGGCCAACAAGTCCGCGGCGGCAACCGCTCCCGCCATGGTAGCCGGCGCTGCTGTCAATAAAGGGGGCAGTGTGGCTGAGAAAGACGCGGCTGGTGGTAAAAAGAAAAGCCGCAAAAAATCGCCCAGCAAGCGCCAGAAACTGAACGCCAAAAAAGCACCCGCCAGTGGTGTTGCGGCGGCGGCTACCAAAGCCAAACCAAAAGCCAAAAAGCCGAAGCGTAAAGCCGCTCCTGGACCCAAGGCCGCTCCCAAAGCTGGCTCAAAGGCCAAAAGTACCACCAAACCCTGACTAGCATACACTGAGGGCTGTTTGCCATTCGCTCGCGAGTGGCCCTCCAACGAGACAAATGAATGAAGCTTGATGCTGTATACGGCCTGCACGCCGTCACCACTCTGCTACAACGCAGCCCGGATCAGGTGACAGAAGTCTGGGTACAAAAAGGCCGCGTTGATCAACGCATGCAAAAGGTATTGGACGAAGCCCAGCGACTTGGCCTGGATATTCGTGAAGCCGACAAAGGGTTGTTGAACCAGAAAGCCGATGGTAACCATCAAGGCGTCATTGCGTTCCGCAAGCCGCTACAGGGAGTGAGCGAGCGTAATCTGCCAGATGTACTCGATCGCATCGAAGGCCCGGCCTTTATCCTGATTCTGGATGGCGTTACCGACCCGCACAATCTGGGTGCCTGCTTGCGCACCGCCGATGCTGCCGGTGTGCACCTGGTGATTGCCCCAAAAGACAAATCAGCGCCGCTGAATGCCACTGTTGCCAAGGTGGCCTGTGGTGCTGCGGAAGTCGTGCCTTATGTACAGGTGACCAACCTGGCCCGTACCATGACCGAACTGCAAGAACGCGGTATCTGGCTGGTGGGTACCGCAGGAGAAGCCACCACCGCGGTGTATCAGCAAGACCTCACAGGTCCGCTGGCACTGGTGATGGGGGCTGAAGGTGCTGGCATGCGCCGCCTGACCCGCGAACACTGCGATCATTTGATCAATATCCCGATGGCGGGGGAAGTCAGCTCGGTAAATGTCTCGGTAGCGACCGGTATTTGTTTGTTTGAAGCGGTGCGGCAGCGGCTGTCGTGATAAACCGTTGGCCTGTTGTTTTGGTGGCGTGAACGTAGTCTCCCAGGCTTTTTCAACCTACCTGATGACCAAAGTCATATGGTAGGTTGGACTAGTGTAGCGACGCATAACATCCTGTTATCAGCATAAGATCAAAGTCCATATCTGTCGTCGTTGAGGCTAACAGGCAACTTTTATGGCTCTTTTGCCGTGGAATCAGGTGCACGTTCTCTAGGAAAACTCTTGCAAGCTGTCGACAGGCAGTGCCAATCGATTGTGGCCAGTGCCACTCATGAACCAAAGCGGTCTTGTCGAGCTCTAGCGTCAGAGCAAATCTGTCCAATCCGTCATTAAATATATCTTAATACGAAAGAGAACTCAGACTTGGTTTACCATGATGAGGTACTCTTTCTGAAGGGTTCCTAGGTGCAATAATTAGTGATAAAATAAATACTAGATATTTTTTTGAGAATAAATATGAGAACATTGTATTTGCATATAGGGTTTCATAAGACGGGGTCTTCGTCATTACAATTAGCTCTATATAATAATAGATCAAATTTGTTGGATGTCGGTTGGGAATTTTTGTCACTTGATAAACTGGGTAATTCATCATCTTTTATTAAGATAAAAGGTAGTGAGTCAATGGAGTATGAAGTGTCTTCAGATTTTGATGGTTTCTTGGGTAAATCGACCCAAGATAACGTTATCATTTCTGGAGAACATTTTTCTCTTTTGAATAATGAAGAGGAAATATCCAAATTAAAAGAAACTATTTTATGTTATTTTGATAAGGTGGTTATTATTGTTTATTTGAGACGCCAGGATAAACTTGCGTTATCGTTTAAGCAACAGGCCGCAAAATGTAGTGTTCCGAAACTTATGTTGTCTAGCTGTTTATGCGGACATTCTGCTTCAGCATTACCTGAATTAACGGACGATTTGAAAAAATATTTGGATTTTGAAAGCAAAATAAAAATATGGTGCAATATTTTTGGAAAAGAATCTGTTTCACTTCGATTGTTCGAAAAAAATAACTTGATTGATGGTGATATTTGTTCAGATTTCCCAAGAATAATAAACCTCCCTTATTCTTTGGAATCCATCCGGGTGAACGAGGGGGTTAGTAGATTATATAGCCTGTGTTCACATCTTCTCATAAATTTGGATTATCCATCCGTGATCGTTGACAAAGTCAGGTCAAAAATTAACCGTGATAGCCGTAAAGTGATGCCATCAAAGAAGGAAGCACAAGAATTTTATTCCGTTTTTGAGAATAAAAATCATACTTTATTTGATTGGTTTGGTCTTGAACAAAGTTTTGATGGTAGTTTTGAAGACTACCCTGATGAAAGCAACTATAAGTTCACAGAAGAAGAATTCAATTCTATATTGGGTATTATCTCAACTTTATCCTATAAAGCAGATTGTCTTACAGAAAAAGAGATTGATATTGTGCGAGACTCGGCTTTGCTTTTGGAGAAGGTTGACCTGAAGAAAGCAAATTCTTTGATGCTTATCGCCAATAGATTCAGGCCGCATGGTGGGTTTATAAGAGAAAAGATTGAATATTATAAGTCATTATTGAAGTAAGTTATTTCTGGGGTATTGCCTTTGTTCGAATTATTATATGGTGTCAACATTTTAGAATTGGACCATTCCAGTTCTAAACCTTGTAAAGGTTGCGGGGTTGTTGGGGGTGTTTATTTAAAATATTCAATTTTGAACACTGAAGCCCCATTGGTAATAAGCTTTTCGAATGCGGGAGAGGTTACTAATCCAAATCATATACATGAAACCTCGTATTCTCCATGGGGATATGAGTATCTCTGCAAGAAAAATTTAAATGTAATATCTTTTTCTTGCATGGGAGAGACTACTTGGTACAGAAATGATTTGTTTATTGATTTTCTTGAGAGTTTTGCTTTGCAGTTGAAGAAATTTCGACGGAAAATTGGCTATGATGGTTCTATGGGAGGCTATGCAGTGAGTGCTTTTGCCAACTTGCTGGAATTAGATAGTGTACTCCTGATGAATCCTATTAGCTCATTGAATACTTCTTCTCTTGTTCCTTGGGAAACAAGGTTTGCAAGTGCTGCTAACGGTTTGAATTGGGAACAGCTTGTTACGCACCAGTCGTAGGTTGGATAAGCGCCCGACACCGAACCAGCCAACACCTGAAACCCGATTAGCGCGTCATCCGACACTTGTTACGCACCAGATAGAAAAGGCCCAGCTGCTGTTTATTATCAGGTATCGGTTTCCGGTTAATCAATAAATTTTATCTATATTATCAAGTCGATATTTGATATAGCCTCTATGGGCCTTAATACGTTTAATAAAATCATCAACTTCTTTAACATACAAATCATGGCCATCAGCACGACACGCCCCCTTTTGAACGAGTCTAAAGTTAAACCGTTCAATCAAAGCCCTTCCTTCATTTTTAGCTGCTGTGACATATAAATTTCTTGAATTATTATTAGCTTGCAACTCTTTTGCTATTTCATTTAGAAAATACCGCAAGAATAATTTCCTGCCATTTGAATTTATAGCTATAGAGAAAAAATAAAAATCCCTACAATGACCAACAGTATCCTTATATTGGAGAATATCATTGCTGGTAAAACTTTTTTCGCAAACCTCCCCTGCTAAGAATTTATCTAATGACTCTTTTTTTAAAGGCAATATAGAGAAGTACCCTGCAACCTTATTATCATCAACTAGACAGGTAAAAATTTTTGGGTTTTTACTATGCCATTCGAAAAACTTATTTCTATCAATTATTTCATGCTTATCGAAAACACTTTCATCCAAATTTACAATCTCATCTATATCATACAACCTGGCATATCTAAAGAAAGTCGAACCAACTGGCAATAAACATGAATTATTTATAACTTTCTCTTGATCATAATCTTTCATAAAGAAACCACAATACAGCTATGTCTTTCAGTGACTAAAAGCATCTTCATGCTGCCCTCTATTCCTAACAAGTCTGTAGAAAAATTTATTTCTAATCAATTTACCCACTAGCTCATTTTCCATTGTTAATTGCCGGTTTTATCGGCAACCCTTGGCTAATTCTGTGTTTCCGGTCTTTCAGGCTTTAGCTGTCTAAAAGCCAGATACCATATCACTTTCAGTGCCTGTTCTAAGGTTATAAAGAACGGAACAGTTTCGCAGAACAGGGTTTTTGAGTGCGGGACAGTATCACAAAACAGGGCTTTAAAGATAAGGCTGGTGAAACGCGGACAGACCCAGCTTTTCAGCCTCTTTATAAAAAATAGGGATAATTCAGGGCATGCTCAAAAGTACCAGGCTGCAACTGATCCTGATAATTAATGACCACCATCGACGTTTGCTTGTAATCATAGTGTTTGAACCGAGCCATCACCGCCTCCTGCATTTCAAAACCCGGTCAGATCATAGTTCGGGAGGTTTTTCTACAGCCTGAACGCCGCCAACACGGGCGAGCAATTTGTTGCGAGTCCAGCCTCAGCTTTGCTGAGGCTGTGTGATTCGCAGATCTCTGACAACCAGGAAACGACGCTCTTTTCTCCTGGTTATGATCTTTCCCTCAGCCCTGTGTGACACCTTTAACGCGAACACTCTCGATCATCCATACAATAGAGGACTCAGAACCGATACCCGACGGCGCCAATATATTCATCGTAGAACACTTTTTGACGAGCCCTGTCGCTGCTGCTATGAGTGGTCAGTACATCGGTCATATTGACGTAACCGTACTTGCCAATAAAGCGCACAAACAATCCTCGCCAGACGTTGGCTTCCACGCCGATTTTCACCAGTGTGCTGTAACCGGCAATATGCCACTCATCGTTACGCGCGCCACTCATCAGTTTGACGTTACTTTTCGGGTACATAATGCCCGCACCCGCACCGGCAAACAGGGCAATGTCCTTGTCCGTACCGTACTGCCATACCGGTAAATAGGCCTCGGTTTCCAGTGAGATCTGGTTAAAGCCATCGGTGTGTTCGTAGGTGAGGAAGTCGCCGCTTAATACAACCTCTTCGGCGGCAGGGTTGGTTTTCTCGAAACCGTCGCGATCGTTCACTCCGGTCATGGTGACGGTCTGGTCCTGGACCATAACGTACTTCATATGATCCCAGCCCAGCGAGACTGACCAGTTATCCTGCACAAAGTAGCCGAAACGCCAGTTGTATTGGGGAATCGTCAAGCGGCCGGGGTTCAGGTAGCTGTGAAAAACCTGTGCAATGCTGAACGGGGTCTGATGATCCTTGGCGGAGACGTTATACAGGGTAAAGTCGTAGTCGTCTCCCTCAAAATGGATATCGCTGTCGGAGTAGGTGGCGTTGTTCCAGCCCCAATAGCCGTACCAGTCGCCCTGGCTGCGCATGGCGGCTTCGCTGGCAACGGAATAGCAGGAGCTGGCCATTAATAAAATGGCAACGGAAAGAGGGTGTTTCATGAAATGACTACCTTGAGATGAAAACAGGATCAGGAACAAGAGGCCGGGGAGGGTATCAGCTATATGGCTGATCGGTAATGTATTTTTATGGAACAAGGTTGTGTAAGACTCAATACAAGTTGCATAAATCAAGCGGATTCATGTTCGGTTGAGGCGATAGTAGCACCGACTCTGCGCTCAAACCGGAATAAAGCCATGTATTGGCCACCATATCGGCATCACTGCGACTGAATATCTGCCATGGATTCCACCAGTGAATTGTTACTTTCATGGTTTTTCCCTACTCTCTCGATCTTGTGCTTATTACTTCCGTTGCGTTTGCTGTTGCCAAGGATCGATTTATGTCCGATTTCGTTTTTACACTGCCAGATTGGTGGCATGACCTGGTCAGCCAGAATTATGACTGGTTCTGGGATGTCTCAATTGCCCTGACGATTATGGTGGTGGCTGCTTTTGTCTGGCGTATTGTGCGCAAGCGTCTGGCTCGGCTGGCAGCTCATAGTAATAATCAGTGGGATGATGTGCTGCTGAATGCCATTGCGGTGCCGGTGAACTGGATCATTATTGCCATTGGCGCCACCTGGGTGGCCGATATTACTACCCGTAACTTTCAGCTGGATGTCATGACCAGCGTGCCGGTGGTGCGGCAGCTGTCGTTGATTATCCTGGTGGCCTGGGGAATCTGGCGGCTGATTAACCAGGTAGAGCAGCGGCAGATTGTACGGGGAGCCGATCCAACCACGATTCAGCTGGTCGGCAAGCTGGCCAAGGTCGCCGTCACGATATTGATCATGATGCCGGTATTCCAGTCGCTGGGGATTACCATTTCTGGCTTGCTGGCGTTTGGTGGGGTCGGCGGGCTGGTGGTTGGCCTGGCGGCCAAGGACTTGTTGGCTAACTTTTTTGGTTCGATCGTGGTGTATATGGATCGCCCCTTCAAAGTAGGAGACTGGATCCGTTCCCCGGATCGCAATATCGAAGGTACGGTGGAGCACATCGGCTTTCGGGTTACCTGTATTCGCACCTTCGACAAACGCCCCTTGTATGTACCTAACTCGGTATTTACCAGTATTGCGGTGGAAAACCCGTCACGGATGCTGAATCGCCGTATCTATGAAACCATCGGCTTGCGTTATCAGGACTCCCACTTGCTGGATAATGTGTTGCACAAGATCGATACCATGTTACGAGCACATCCGGATATCGATACTGATCAAATGATCATGGTGAACTTCAACAGTTTTGGTGCCTCCAGTCTGGATTTCTTTGTGTACTGTTTTACCAAAACCACCGACTGGAGCACCTACCACAAGGTCAAGCAGGCAGTGATGCTGGAGATGATCCGTATCATCCATGCTGAAGGAGCTGACTGTGCCTTCCCGACACGCACCTTGCATCTGGAGTCCATGCCGCCGGCGGCCATGGCGAACGACGGCGCGGCCTCCCGCGTCTGATCAAGACTGGTCTGGCTCTGGTCGCAGCAGAGCCAAAGCAGATCAGGAATGGTATGGTCGTTGTCTGAAAAACCAGCAACGATGGAGCCTGTATGTCCCCGGATCTTTCTTCGTATCAATGGCACACCGATACTTCTCCGCTCGCTGATGCCCTGGCGGCAGAACGCGATTATCTGATCATTCAGGATCTGGACGGTGTGTGTATGGGGTTGGTTAACGACCCGCTGAGCCGCACGATGGATCCTGCTTATATCCAGGCTGTACGACAACAGGCCGGGCATTTCTACGTGCTCACTAATGGTGAACACATCGGCAAACGAGGGGTCAATCCGATTGTTGATCGGGCGTTAGGAGACTCAACAGCCAAGCAGCAAGGTTTGTATTTGCCGGGCCTGGGTGCCGGCGGCGTCCAGTTACAGGATCGCTTTGGCAAAGTCACTCACCCCGGTGTCAGCTCGGCAGAAATGGCTTTCTTGCTGCAAATACCAGTGAAAGCCCGCTATTTTCTGATCAATTTACTGGGTAACGCTCCCTACAGCCTCGCCAAGGAAAACATCCACTTGTTGGCAGACGCCGTAGTGCTGGATAACCGCGCTTCGCCGACGATTAATGCCAACCTGTTATGTGCCGTACTCGGTTCGGTCAGTAGCGTGACGCGGCTGCAACACGATTTGCAGTCTTTTATGGCCAAATTGCTGCTAGAGGCGCAAGCACAAGGCATGGGTGATTCTTTCTTTATCCACTATGCCCCAAACCTGGGAACTGATCCGGTAACCGGGCAAGAGCGGATTAAACCGGCCGATGGTAACAGCTGGGGAACCACGGATTTCCAGTTCATGCTGACCGGTGCAGTAAAGGAGTCCGGGGTGCTGGTATTGCTGAATCAGTATTACGCTGCCAAAACCGGGGTGTATCCACTGGGAGAAGATTTCAGCGCCCGTAGCGCACCAGGCTCCCATGCCGCACTGCTGGCTTTATCCAGGGAAGCGTTTGATCCGGCCCAGATGCCCCGCATTATCGGCGTGGGTGACACCATCACCTCCCATCGGGTGGGGGATGAATGGCAACGGGGTGGCAGTGACCGGGGCTTCCTGACCCTGGTACAGGATCTCGGCCGTCAGTTCGAATCCGATAACGTAGTCTTGCTGGTCGATAGCAGTGGCGGTGAGGTGATTCGCCCGAGTGTGGATGTTGACGCCCTGCAGCAGCACCCGGCTGATCATGAGTCGTACTGGCAAGCAGTGGCGGGCTTGAGTGATCCGGCCGATCCGCTGCAGGTTAATTTTGTCTGTGCGGGGGGGTATCCGCAATATCTGGCCTGGTTCAGGCATATTGCTGATCTGACTCATTGATTTCTTGCCCGGATGGCCAGACATTACCGTAAGCGTCGGTCGTGTCTGGTCTGGGCCTGCCTTTACCTGACTCACAATTGTGTTCGAGTTAATCCAGCCGGCTGCCTGCTGGCTTTCATTCGGCTCGTCTCAATAGCGATATCGTTCGATGGCTATTGGCTATAGGCCTATTTAAAAAGATTAATTTAACCTATGGCGTGGAGCGGCGCATTATAGATCTCGTTCCCGGATATATTCTCTGACTCAAACTCACTGGAGTGACCACTATGATCAATACTGCTATCAAACCATTCTCTGCTACTGCCTTTAAACAAGGCGAATTCGTCGACATCACCGAAGCCGACGTTCTGGGTAAATGGGCTGTCTTTTTCTTCTACCCAGCTGACTTCACCTTTGTTTGCCCGACTGAACTGGAAGACCTGGGCAGCAAATACGAAGAACTGCAATCCATGGGTGTTGAAGTGTTCTCTGTTTCGACGGATACCCACTTCTGCCACAAAGCATGGCACGACACTTCAGATGCGATTGGCACCATCAACTACTACATGGTAGGCGACCAGACGGCCACTATCACTAGCAACTTCGGTGTACTGCGTGAAGGTCAAGGCCTGGCAGACCGTGCCACTTTCCTGATCGATCCAGAAGGTGTGATTCAAGCCATGGAAGTGACCGCTGAAGGTATTGGCCGTGATGCCGACGACCTGATGCGCAAAATCAAAGCGGCTCAATACGTCGCGGCTCACCCAGGTGAAGTTTGCCCGGCCAAGTGGAAAGAAGGCGAAGCCACGCTGGCTCCTTCACTGGATCTGGTTGGCAAAATCTGATCTGAATTTTGGGCAGATAAGATAAAAGGGAGCATCCGCGGCTGCTCCACTGTTGTGAACAGCCTCGTCTTCGACGGGGCTGTTTGCGTTTGTAGCCACAGTAAAACCAGAGCAGTAACAGCTCTACAAACAACCCTGTCAGCCACCAACCCGGCCGGACATTGATACGACTCAAGCGAGGTCTGTCAGTCCAGGGACACAATGACAATCAGATATTTTTTGTTTTTATTTTTAGCTTTAAGCTATCGAATGGTTAGAAAAGATTGATTTATATAATCATAGGGGCAGGGCTATCATAGTCTCGTATCTTGAATAAAGGCGTTCATGCCGTCGTTGCAGCAGCCTGAACGAAATCAACGAAATAAGGAAACCATCATGCTTGACGCAAACATGAAACAGCAATTGGGCGCTTATCTCCAAAACATCGTTCGTCCGATTGAGCTGACTGTCTACACCAAAGAAGGCAACGACAAATCCATCGAGCTGGAAAGCTTGGGCCGTGATATTGCCGACCTGTCCGACAAGGTTGCCCTGAAAATCGTCTCTGGTGACAGTGGTCGTACACCACGCATGACGGTTGGCCCGGAAGGCGAAGCGGCCCGAGTCACCTTTGCCGGTGTGCCAATGGGGCACGAGTTCACTTCACTGGTACTGGCGCTGCTGCAAGCGGGTGGTCATCCAAGCAAGGCGGCACCTGAGTTGCTGGAGCAAGTCAAAGGCCTGAACAAGCCACTGGACTTTGAAGTGTACATATCCTTGTCTTGCCACAACTGCCCGGATGTCGTCCAGGCCATCAACTTGATGGCGGTACTGAACCCGAACGTGCGTGCCACCATGATCGACGGTGGTGTGTTCCCGCAAGAAGTGGAAACCGTGGGTATTATGGCGGTACCAACTTTGATGCTGAACGGCGAACCTTTCGGCAACGGTCGCATGACGCTGGAAGAGATCCTCAACAAGGTGGACGATGACGCCGACGCCAAAAAAGCCGCCGAAATTTCCGCCAAGGAACAGTTCGACGTGCTGGTGGTCGGTGGTGGTCCTGCGGGTGCTTCAGCGGCGATTTACACTGCCCGTAAAGGCATCCGCACCGGTATTGTGGCTGAACGTTTTGGCGGGCAAGTCATGGATACACTGGCGATCGAAAACTTTATCTCGGTAAAAGCCACCGATGGCCCGAAATTGGTGGCTGGCTTGGAAGAGCACGTCAAGGATTACGATATCGATGTGATGACCAACCAGCGTGCCAAAGCGATTCGTGAGATCGAAGTCGACGGCCAGACACTGAAACAGGTTGAACTGGAAAACGGTGCCATCCTGACCAGCAAAGCCGTGATTCTGGCGACTGGTGCACGCTGGAGAGAAATGAACGTACCGGGTGAAGAGCAGTACAAAACCAAAGGGGTGGCCTTCTGCCCGCACTGTGACGGCCCGCTGTTCAAAGGCAAGCCAACTGCCGTTATTGGTGGTGGTAACTCCGGTATCGAAGCCGCGATTGACCTGGCAGGGATCGTTGAACACGTAACCGTACTGGAATTTGGCGACACCCTGCGTGCCGACGCCGTGCTGGTGAAAAAAGCAGAATCCCTGCCGAACGTTACCATCATCAAAAACGCCATGACCACTGAAGTGGTTGGTGATGGCAGCAAGGCGACAGGCCTGAAATACAAGGATCGCGTCAGCGGCGAGATGCACGATCTGGCAGTGGCCGGTATCTTCGTCCAGATTGGTCTGGTGCCCAACAGCGAATTTCTGCAAGGCACTTTGGAACTGAGTAACCGGGGTGAGATCGTGATTGACGCCAAAGGCCAGACCAGCGTGCCTGGTATATTGGCGGCCGGTGACGTTACCACGGTGCCGTTCAAGCAGATCATCATCTCCATGGGTGCCGGGGCCACTGCCGCACTGGGAGCGTTTGATTACCTGATCCGGAACTGATTCAGGCCATCAGTGGCCGGTCAGTAGCAGAAAACAAACAGCCACTGTTGTAATACAGTGGCTGTTTTTTTGTGGCCTTTATTCCAGGCCATCGTGCCGGTTTGCCAGAATATGTTGTTGAACATATTGTTGGGCGGCATACAGTGCGTCAGGCCATCTCAGAATCAGGAATGGCCCATTTTTGCTGCGGAGTCTTTTAATATGAGTTCATTGTATCTTTTTGGTCCGGCCATCAGTCCGTATGTTCGTGCGGTTCGTTTGTATGCCCATGAACTGGGATTGCCGCTGGCATTTGGCATGGCCCCGGCGGGCAACCCGATTGCCCCGTATTCCCCGGATCATCTGGCGCTCAATCCGTTTGGGAAATTCCCGATCTTGCTGGACGGCGATTTCAGTCTGCCGGAAGTAACGGCTATTTGTACCTATCTGGATGATCTGGCTGGTGCTTCTGGGCGCCTGGCGGCGTTGTCGAGCCAGCAGCGGGCGACGGTGCTGCGCTGGACCGGAGCGATCGCGATTTATGGACGGCTCTACACCATGGACGGCTTTATGCTGGAGCTGGTGTTTCCCCAGGGTGACAACGGCCGGCCGCGTCTGGATGTGATACGGGGTAATCTGCCGCGAGTCCGTGAGTTTCTGGCAGTGATCGAGCGCCAGCTAGCGGCGTCACGCTGGATTGCCGGTGAGCAGTACAGCATGGCCGACAGCTTGCTGACGCCGTTTCTGGATTATCTTGTCAATGTGCCACCGTTGGATGAACAGGGGGTGTTGCTGGCCCCGGATAGCGCCTGTCGCCGTTATCTGGATAACGTGCGGGAGCGCGATACGGCAAAAATCCTGCAACAGGGTTGATACGCTCCGTAGTCGCGTGCTCGGCAAGCATCTCCGGAGCGCCAGCGGTTATGACGCCTGTCGTTGCAACCACACCTCAATGCCCTGGGTGTTGAGGTTGACGTCCATGCTGAGCCAGTGGCGAGCCTGATCCAGGTCGGCGGCGGGGTTGATTGTTTCCAGCTGCGCCAGCAGGTATGCCATCATGCGCTGCTGGATTCGGTCGCTGCGGCCTTCGGGCGGCGCGATTTCCTGCCGGGCGATGGCAACAAAGGCATCGAGGGATTGCAGCAACTGGCTGACGTTGTCAGCGTGGGGAACAATCGGGCCGTAGTGAGTGAGGTAAATACGCTCGGGCTTGAGCCCTGCCAGCCGTTCGATGCTGGCACGCAACGCGGGTGGATCAAAGTGCACCGGGGTGGTGGTTACAAACAGTAGATTCTGGCCATCGTCGGCATCGAACGCGCGATAGGAAATACCAAAGGTGTCGCCACTGAAGATGCTGTTGCTGGCGCTGTCGTGGACGCAAAAGTGATGCTTGGCGTGACCCTGTGTATCCAGAAAGCTAAAGGTGCGACCGTTGAAGTCCAGCGTGAAACCATCGCTGGCCTGAATCACCCGCTCTGCGGCAATCGGCAACAGCGAGCCATAAAGTTGCTCGTATTTTTCGGCGCCATACACCGCCCGGGTTCCGGCTTCCAGTTTGCCGGGGTCGATCATATGGGCTGCCCCGCGGGGGTGAATCACCAGTTGGGCATTGGGGCACCAGGCCATCAGGTGTCCGGCACCGGCGGCATGGTCGAGGTGAACATGCGTCGGGATCACATAATCGACGTGGGCCGGGGTCAGGCCGAGCTGATGGATCTGCTCCAGTATATGAGGAACGGTATGGCAGGTACCGGTTTCGACAATGGCCAGGCGGTCTTCCTGTTGGATGATATAGACACTGGCGACCCCCGGAGTGACATATTCTGCATCCAGCTGCCAGATGTCGTGCGGGTGGTGTATCGGGGTGGGGTATTGAGCGGGCTGCTGCCGTGCATCCGTCATAAGAGTCTCTCCACAGTGGCGTTGGGTCCGGGTCGACGGTCGCGCCCGGACTATTATTATCACCGTCAGTAAAGCCGTCTTTGGCAACAGAGGCAATCCGACGAAGTGTTGGCATTTCTTGATGCGACCGGTTGACCATTAATTGTTGCAGTTATTCCCGCCGCTGGTGAATAAAAACGTGCTGCCAGCGGTGCTTGTTTTGTCTTCGGCTGTTTTCGTCTTCAACAATCCGCACTGGTTGGTTTGCGCAACTGAGTTGCGTAAGCTGGATTGCATCGAATTCTTGGACAATCATGGCCGCTGATGAATACAGACACCCTCACTCCCGCTCTTACTCCTGCTTCCTCTTCTGATCTGAACATTGTGTTTGCCACCAATAACCCGGCATTCAGTGCCCGCTTGATGGCGCTGATGGCCACAGAGTATCCACAGGTTGCGGTGTGTACGCCGGACGATCCGGCTGCCCGGCATGCCCAGGTGGCGGCGTGTTGGCATCCACCGGTGGATTTGTTGCAGCGTTGTCCCGGGTTGCAGCTGCTGCAAGCTGTATCGGCAGGGGTTGATCATCTGGGCGACATACTGATGCACAGCGGCTTGCCCGTATCCCGAGTCGTTGATGAAGGGCAACAGCAAGGCATGCTGGAATATGTGTTATGGGGTGTATTGCATCATCAGCGCGATTTTGATCTGGCCTTGAGCAACCAGCAGGCCAAGATCTGGCAATTACATCCGCAGCGCCAGGCTGGTCGTATGCGGATCGGTGTGATGGGCCTGGGGCAGTTGGGGGGATTTATCGCGGCCAGGCTGGCCGGGCTTGGTTATCCTGTTTCTGGCTGGGCAGGCAGTCGCAAGCAGATTGAGCAAGTGCATTGTTACGCAGGAGAGGCTGAGCGAGGAACGTTTTTATCCAGCTGTGACCTGCTGGTTAATCTGCTGCCCCTGACCACGGCAACCGAGGCGATTCTGGATGCTTCGCTGTTTGCTGAATTACCGCCGGGCGCGGTAGTGATGAACTGCGGCCGCGGCGAGCACCTGAATGAGCAAGACCTGATCGATGCCTTGAGCAGCGGCCATTTGCGAGCTGCTGTGCTGGACGTGTTTGCGCAGGAGCCGTTGCCGAAAGGCAACCCTCTCTGGGATCAAGCCGGCGTGATCGTGACGCCGCATATGGCATCGTCGGCTTCTGGCCAGATAATGCTGGCGCAGCTGGTCGAGAACGGCTACCGCCAGCTGGCCGGTCAGCCGTTGCGGAACCTGGTCGATATCGCCAAGGGTTATTGAGATCGTGCCGGTGGCTGATCGAGTGATTTAATGCGCATATCAATGTGCATGGCGGGTCAGCCAGTTATTGACTTGCGATTCCACGCGGCCGCCAATCAACCTGGCTCGTCTGGCCATTTCGGCATGCCACGCTTTATCGGTTGTGTTGTTTGCAGCCGGTTTGGCGTCACGGGGGTCAGCTCCCTGATAAAGGTAGTAGTCTGCGATGTAAGACAGTGGTTGATCAGACAGGAATCGGTCTGACAGGTCGCTCAGTTGCTTGCTGGTCATCAGACACCTCGTTTATGGTGGCGATATTACCACCTACGTTGGTGTCCGGAATCATTGAACCACTACATGTTGACTGGCGGTACACTGCAAGACGACAAGCTCACATAGGATTCACCACCTAGTTAGTCATCCAAGATGCTGCCCTTAACGCAGTACATACGTGGGCGGGATTAGTTGACCACTACAATCAGCCTCGCGTTGCTGCCATCACAATATCCAGTGCATCCAGCCGCTGTTGGCGGTCGTAAATATCGTTGGTGAACATCAACTCATCCACCTCCAGCTCCTGTACCAGCGACGCCAGTTTGAATGCCAGTGTTGCTGGCCCACCGACGACAGCCATGGCCAGAAAAGACTGCACTTGCGCTTGCATCGGAAGATCCCACAGGGCATCCATATTCCTGGTGGGTGGCGGTAAAAACAAGGGTTGTCCTGTCATCAGGGCGATCACCCGTTGCTGACTGCTGGTGGCCAAATACTGGGCCTGCTGGTCGGTTGCTGCGGCAATCAACGGCAGCGTGGCAATGGCGTACGGTTTGGCCAGTTGCTCTGATGGTTGAAACTCCCGCCGATACAAGGCCAGCGCTTCGTGTAGATAGCGTGGGGCAAAGTGTGCGGCAAAGGCGTAAGGCAAGCCTCGCTGTGCGGCCAGCTGGGCGCTGAACAAACTGGATCCCAGCAGCCAGATCGGTACCTTGGTACCACTGCCGGGGTAGGCATGGACGGCGTGGCCTCCAGTGCTTTTACCTAACAGTCGTTGCAGCTCGGCGACTTCGGCAGGGAAATGATCCGCTCGCCGCTCGTCACGACGTAATGCCCGGCTGGTGATGGCGTCGGTACCTGGTGCCCGACCCAAACCGAGGTCGATGCGATCCGGGTACAGCGATGCCAGGGTGCCGAACTGCTCGGCAATCACCAGCGGTGGATGGTTGGGTAGCATGATGCCGCCAGAACCGACTCTGAGCTGTCGGGTATGGGCGGCAACCTGGCCAACCAGCACGGCGGTGGCAGAACTGGCAATACCGGCCATATTGTGATGCTCCGCCAGCCACAGGCGTTTGAAACCCAGCTGGTCGGCGTGACGTGCATGCTCCAGCATATGCTGCAGCGTCTGGGGAATATCAGCGCCTTGCGGCACCGTGGCCAGCTCCAGCAATGACAACGGAATCGATTCAAGTACCGACATACAAACCTCATGTTTTATCAGCCGGTTATGCTGGCAGGTTCTCCGGCACGACAACAGCACTGGCGGTGGTACACACTGTTGTCATAACCCCGGCTGCCGGGGTTACTCAGGGCAGACGTAGCACGTGTATCAGTACCATCACCAGCTGGACGATGCTGACCAGCAAACCGACCATATAAAAATAACTGCGCGGACTGGGGTTTCGCTCGGTGGCAATGGCGTAATACAGCCCCATGTGAATCAGCCGGGTGGCGGCATAAATGGAGCACATGACCCCCAGTTTGAGGGCATCAAAGCCACTCAATATGCCGATCAGGGCTGGCCCCAGCAGCAGTGGCAGATTCTCCAGTGAGTTGATAAAGGTGCGGTGACTGCGAAACACAAACGAGCCATGGCTCAACTGCGGGTCAATAATTCCGGGGGTGTAGCGCCCCTGTTTGCGGTGCGCCATGGTGGCGACCAGATTTTGTACCAGTAGAGTGGCAAAAATCAGCATCAGGGCCTGAAACGTCAGGCTGTATGAAGTCATTAATTCTGGCATGGGTGATACCTGTTGTGCGGTGGCGGTTGTGACAAGGTGTGATGACAGGATAGTCGTGATTAAGCGTCATTGCTTGGCTGGCGGCTGGTCGTGATCATCGCGGCGCGGCGGGCAAACTGTTGCTCGATCGTCTGGATATTGTCCTGAATAAAATCGACAAATGCCCGCATGGCCGGGTTGGGCTGTTTGTCGCTGAGATAGACCAGACACCAGGAGCGGCGCAGCGGAAAGCCATCGAGTGGCAGCTGTTGCAGGCTGCCATCATGCAGTTCCGACAGCACCGTCAGCTTCGGCAGTACGGTGACGCCGAGACCGGCCATGACGGCGTGTTTCAGGCCTTCGTTGGAGTCGATCTGCATCACGGGTTGTAGTGGTATCCGGCATTGTTGACTCCAGCATGTCAGAGCCTGGTGGGTGCCGGATTCCTGCTCCCCGACAATCAGTCCATGGTAGAGAAAGTCCTGCACACGCACGTCTGGCTGAGACAGCAGTGGATGGCCGGGGGCCACCAGTGGAATCAGCTCGTTATCCAGAAATGGCAGGGTGGCGAGGGTTTTGTCGACTGGAGCCATGCCCATAATCACCAGATGGTCGGTGTAATCGGCCAGACGCTGTAACGACTCGGAACGGGTCACCATCCGGGCGTGCACCTGTACCTGCGGGTGGCGTGGCATAAAATCCTTTAGCAGATACGGCAGTATGCAGTGGGCGGTATCCACGGCGGCAATGTTGAGATCCCCGGCCACCTGGTTACCCATGATAACCAGCTGGTTCTGCAAGGTGCCCAGCTCTTCAAAAATCACTTCAATGCAGGAGGCCAACTGTTCCCCGGCGGCGGTGCAGAACAGTTTGCGGCCGACGTATTCGAACACCGGTTGTTTCAGCGCCAGTTCCAGCTGCCTGACCTGTGAGCTGACCGCGGGTTGAGTCAGTCCCAGTTGTTCTCCGGCCTTGCTGTAGTTGCGGTGGCGATAGACGGCACGGAACACTTGCAGCTGCCGGAAAGACAGGCGACTGATCAGTTGTTGAACAGAATTTGGCATACCAGACTCAATACAAAAAAGCCGACTATAAGGTAAAACGCGGCGTTATCTAAGGTTGCTCGTTCAAGTGTCTGGAAATGAGCTGATTATCGTTTGTTGGCGTTATCGCGGGCTTCGGCGCCGTGGGTGTTGAGCATTCTGGTCGGGACGCTTCAGCGGCTGCGGGAAAGGGAAAACGACTGCTGCCAGACCTCAGATAAACAGCCATGGCAGAGGCCAATGCGTCGTTTATCAGACTCCGTTATCAGTCCGTTGGTGAGTGCGCCATTATTAAACATTCGTTCAAGTTCGTGAGCGATAGCAGGGATTTTGTTGCGTCGGATGGTGGCCCAATACCGCAAAAATACACCGATGGGGCAATGAACGGAGGCTTATGTGGATGATTGGCAGAATGGCCACTGACATTACATTAAATTAAATCACTGAAAAATTCATTTTTTATGGTCGAAAATTAAATATTTTTAATAATTTGTAGTTATAAAAACCAGGAAGAGGCTTCGATTAGATTACAACAATCCGATTGTAAGACGGGTTTCGGGCCTGTTTTAGCGTTTCGATGAGTGGGGTGTACCAGGGGACCTGAATGGCCGCAGAATCGCCTTTCCATAAGGAAAACTTATATAAAAGATAAGTTTTCAATGGCTATTTTATGATGCAACTGCACGGAAGCAGGGCGGGATTTGATATTCATAATGGTGATAAGTATATAAAAAACAGAAATAAGGGCCGTTTTTAAGCCATTTGAAGTCATGGCATAGCTGTTGCTTTATCCCCCTCAGAGCGCCTTCGGGCGTATCCCGAACTCCACTTGAGGAACCTATGTATGGACAAGTCGGCGCTACAGCTAACTGAAGGGCTCACACCGGGCCTTGGCTTTGCACTTATGATCGGACTGGGGCTGGTCTTTCTGGCCCTTGCTTACTTGATCAAGCGAACGCTGATCAGAAACACACATGATTTTATTTCCTCTAATCGCCGCATTGGCCTGGGCTTTGGCGTTGGGTCGGTGATTTCGGTCTGGACCTGGGCCATGGCCGTGATGATGAGTTCAGCGATGACGTTCCAGTGGGGCCTGTCGGGGCTGTTCTGGTTTGTGGTTCCCAACGGTCTGGCATTGATGGTGATGATTCCTCTGGCGCGTATCCTGCGCAAGCGGATGCCGGACGGCTATACCATCAGCCAGTTTGCCTATAACCGCTTTGGTCGTTCCCAGGCGGCTGCCAGTGTGGTCACCATGACGATGATTTTTGGCATCCTGCTGGAGATCCTGATCAACCTCAAAGGCACCTCGGTTGTGATGTCGACGGTGTTTTCGATCGACTGGCGCGTGGCCACGGTTGTCACTGTCTGTGTGGTGATGGCGTATTCATTCTTTGGCGGGCTCTGGACAGCCGTTATGACGGGCACGATCAACACCTGGATGATTACAGTGCCTGCGGCGCTGGTGATTGTGGCAGTCTTTGATCTGATTCCTGGTGGGGTTGATACAGTCTTTGCCGCTGTCGGCGAGGCGGATGAAATCAATCTGTCGATCACCGACTCCGCTGCCGCGGCGGGCTTTGGTATCACGCTGGCCTTTGGCTTGCTGGCTTCGGTTGTTGCTGATCAAACCTTCTGGCAGAAAGTCTGGTCGGTACGCAAGGATCAGGTGTCACGTACGTTCCTGTGGGCCGGGGCGCTGTTCTACCCGATTCCTATCTGTCTGGGCATGCTTGGTCTGGTCGGTATTGGTTTTGGTCTGACTGCCACCGAACTGGGTGGTGATATTGTCGCTGTCGGGCCTTATATCATCTCTCATATCGGCCTGCCGATGACGCTGATCATCGCTTATACGCTGGTGATCCTGGCGGCCTGTTACTCCACCATTGATGGTGCCAGTGCAGCGCTGTCGTCTGTTGTTGCCATTGATATCGTCAAACGCTTTGCCCCCAATACCGGTGAAAAAACCCTGTTCTATATCACCAAGGCTTCCATGTTTGTTGGCGGCAGTGTCGCGGCGCTGATCGTGCTCTCCGGGGTCGATTTCACCTCGCTGGTACTGACGACCTACGCATTGAAGACCTCCATTCTGATTCCGCTGGTACTGGCCATTCTCTGGTCGCGAACCAACACCCTCGGTTTTGTGGCCGGTGTCATTCTCGCCATCCTGGTTGGTATGCCCATCCGCAGCATGTACGGCGAACTGGTCGGTACGCTGTCGATTCTCTCTATCAGCGGTATCACGGTGGTACTGGGTGCGCTGCTGAAACCCGTCAAGTTCGATATGGATGAGCTTGAGAGCATGACGGCCGATCTGGATCACAATGTTGAAGTCGCCAATCGTGCCTGACATCCCGTCGCAAACTGATACGACCCCACTGAGGAAACCGCTATGTCGATCTTGTTTTATGTAACTTTGTTTCTGTGTCTGATAGCGACGGCCATTTTTGTGGCTGGCTATATCAAGGGCGTTACCGGGGCGGTGGCAGATCACCGCGCCACCGCCGAGACGGCCATCCCTGAAGAGCAGGACAGCAACTATGGTCTGGCGATTCTGGCTGCTGTCCTGGCCGCCAGCGGCATCATTGCCATGGTCGGTTTTGTGCCTGAAATGATTTATGCCGGGCCTTTTCTTGCCATTGTGACCGCGACCATGAATGGCGTGGCTTTCTTTGTCGACGCTGAGGGGTAGTCATGAAGTTTGGTCTGTGGTTGCCGGTGTACGGCGGTTGGTTGCGATTACTCAATCATCGCCCGTTACCCGACTTTGAGCAGTGTGCTCGCCTGGCCGTTCAGGCGGAACATGACGGATTTGATTATCTGTACGGCTCGGAGAATCTGCTGAATTGTGTTTATGGCAAGGATGCAGAAGTGGCTGACCCATGGATATTTGCCGCTGGCATCGCCACCTTGACGCAACGGATTGAACTGGTTGTCGCCAGCAAGCCTGGCTTCTGCTCGCCACTGGTGGCGGCGCAAATGGCCCGCAGTCTGCAGCAAATGAGTCGTGGGCGCTGTTCCGTCAATATCGTCTGTGGCTGGTGGCCGGAAGAGTTCCGGCAGGCCGGGGTGGACTACCTGGATCATGCTGGTCGCTATCGCCGTGCGAATGAGTACTGCCAGAGCCTGCAGCGTTTCTGGGGAGTGACAACCGCAACTGCGGCGGCGGAGTTTTTCAGTGCCGAAGTCGCACCGCCAGTCGACAAGCTCGAACCGGTGCCACCGATCTGGGTGGGGGGGCAGTCCGAGACTGCCCTGGCCATGGCCCGGCGGTACGGCGAGACGATTTTCCTGAACAGCATGCCGATTACTGAACTCCGGGAAACCATTGCGAATATTCGCAGCACCGAGGCCGCAGAGGCAACACCGCTGAAAATTGCTGTCAGCGCCTTTGTGTTGATGGCAGCAACCGATCACGAGGCGCAAGCCCGTTATCAGGCATTACAGAGCCAGCGGGATGACGCGCTGGTTGATGAACTGCGCACGGCGATGGATGAGTCTGGTGCCAGCTCTTGGGAAGGACTGAGCAAGGAAAAAATGCTCGACTCCAATTGTGGTTTCGACATTGGGCTGGTGGGGTCTACCGACACCATCGCTGCCCGCCTCCGTGAATTGAACGATGCGGGGGTGGATGTGCTGATGTGTCAATTTGAAGACATGGTCGGTGGCAGTCATCAGTTCGCTCGACAGGTTATGCAGCCGTTTCACTCTCTTTATACGGCTTGAATACTTTTCATAATAAGCGCTAGTGGAGAAATACAATGTCCAAGAAAAAAGCACACCTGCTCGGTTTTGTACAACATGGCATCAACAGTCATGCAACAGGTATGTGGCGACACTCCCGTGACAAGGTCAACTGGGATTGGCGCAAGCCCGAGTACTGGCAACACATGGGTCGCACCATGGAGCGAGGTCTGTTTGATGCCATGTTTATTGCAGACGAGCTGGCGCCCTATAACAACTACGAGCAGAGTTCGGATGCGAGTGTGAAATACGCCGTCCAGTGCCCGACCCACGAGCCATCAACCATTGTGCCAATCGTCACTGGTGCGACCAAACATCTGGGTGTGGGAGTGACGCTCTCGACCGCATTTGAACATCCTTATTCCATGGTTCGCCGTCTGTCGAGCCTTGATCATCTCTCCAGCGGACGGGTGGCCTGGAACGTGGTCAGCTCCTACTCCAAATGTGAATGGGATGCGTACGGTGAGCCGATGACCGATCGCTCACGCCGTTATGAACGGATGGAAGAGTACCTGAAGCTTTGTTACGAACTGTGGGATTCCTGGGATGAGGATGCCATCGTTGCCGACAAGGAAAGCGGCGTATACGTCGACCCGACCAAAGTCCGCGAGATCGACTTTGACGGCGAGTTTTTCAAGTCGAAAGGCCGTTCGTTTGTCTGCCGATCACCACAAGGCCGCCCGGTACTGTGGCAGGCCGGTTCATCGGCGACAGGACGTGATTTTGCTGCCCGCCATGCGGAAGCTATTTTTGCCGTTCACCCCAATATTGATCGCATGCGTGAGTATGCCGACGACGTGAACAGCCGCTTGGCGGCGACAGGCCGTGCGCCTGGCAGCGTCAAACTGATTTACGGACTGCAAACCGTGGTCGCCGAGACACGGGAAGAAGCCGAAGCCAAGTACGAACGCATCAAGGCCTGTATTCCGCTGGAAGGCGCATTGGCCTGGATGTCTGGACACTTTGGCCCGGACTTCTCGACCTACGACCTTGATGAGTACGTACAGAACATCGAGATCCCGGGTATTCAGGGGCTGTTTGAATCCATCATTTACGCCAAGGGCGGCGCACCGGTAACGGTGAAAGAAGCGGCGCTTTATTACGCACAAGGCATGGGCATGCCGATTCTGGTGGGGACCCCCACAGACATCGCCGACAAGATGGAAGAATTCATGGATGAAGGCGGTGCTGATGGCTTTATGTTGGCGGCCACTTACACTCCGGGCTGCTTCGAAGAGTTCGTCGATATGGTTGTGCCTGAGCTGCAGAAACGTGGCCGTTACCGCACCGAATACACGGGTTCGACGCTGCGCGAGAACCTCTTGGCCAACTGAGGCGACGGCAATGATAAGCAACGAGCTTTTTTGCAACACGATGCGGCAACTGGCGTCCGGCGTGGCGGTGATCACCATGGAGAACGACGGTCAGCTGCACGCCATGACGGCCACGTCCTTTACCTCGGTATCGGCACAGCCGCCGTTGGCGCTGGTGTGTATCAAACGTGGCAGTGATACCGACCAGTTACTGGGCAAGGCAGAGCGTATGGGAGTCAGTCTGTTGAGCGAGAGCCAGCAGGAAATTTCCAATCGATATGCCTGGAAAACAGCCGACCGGGGCCGTTTTGATGACCTCGACACCCGGCGTTGTCCGGGTGGTGCACTGGTGTTTAATGACAGCGCTGCGGTGATGGAAGCGGTGATTACCGAGACCTACGAAGCCGGTGATCACACCATCTACATAGCCCAGCTGGATTATGCGGCGGTGAATGAGGAAGTGCAGCCGTTGTTGTATTGGCAAGGCCGTTACGCCGGACTGGACAGCCCGGCCTGACCATAGCGGTTTGCCACCGTCAGGCGTGCCAGCGGGTACTGCCTGTCGCTTCTATTAATGAACACTGAAACGGCCGACCGGGCACCCCCGGCCTTGCCGGTCGACTATCAGGAGGACGTATGTCCAATATGCCATCCATCAAGTTAAGCGCCGCCCTGTCGGAATTGGCGGCCGGTAACATCATTATTCTGACCGATGATGAAGACCGCGAAAACGAAGGTGACCTGTGTGTGGCTGCAGAACACGCTACCCCGGAAGCCATTAATTTTATGGCGATTCATGGACGTGGCCTGATCTGTTTAGCGCTGCCAGAATCCCGTACCCAGACACTGGGGCTTTCTCTGCTGGTGGCTCCAGAAGCAAACCAGACGGCTCATGCCACCCCGTTTTGTATGCCAGTGGATGCCAGGGTTGGTGTAACGACAGGGATTTCCGCACCAGACCGGGCGGAGGCTGTACGAGTTGCCCTGGACCCGGCGAGTCAGGCGGGTGATCTGATTGCACCTGGGCATTTGCCGGTATTGAGCGCCCGGGCTGGTGGTGTACTGGAGCGCTCCGGTCATACCGAAGCCTCGGTTGAACTGGCCCAGCTGGCTGGTCTGACGCCAGGTGCTGTGATCTGCGAAATCATGAACTACGACGGTGGTATGGCAGGGCAGAGTGACCTGCGGCAACTGGCTAAAGAATTTGGCCTGAAGACGCTGGCGATTCGTGATCTGGTGGATTACCAGGCCCAACGGGCCAATTTTCAGGATTGCTCTGTTGGCCAGCTGGTCGGAGAGTATTTCTGATTGATTCTGGGCCGGGCACTTTCTGCATCAGGCGTTGCCAGGCACCGCCTGTGCTGAGCATGGGTGTCTGGAGACAACAGGAGACAGTAACAATCTTATGTCGGCAGCGGCTGAGTTTTTGCTGATTGGCCGGGCGCCGGGATGGGCTGACTTGAGTCAGCCGTGATGGCGGGAAAGGGTTGCCGGAAAGGGTTATGCCGTATTGGCGGACCAGTCTTCGCAGAAGCGCAAAAACGCATTCATTAAACGGCTACGATATTTGTCTTTGTGCACCACGATATACAGGTTCCGTTTCAAATCCAGAAAAGGTACTGCCACCGCTGCCAGATCACCGTGATCGATCATGGCCTTGACGGCGGTAATCGACAGGCAACTGACGCCCAATCCACTGGCGACTGCTGTTTTAATCGCTTCGGTATGCCCTAATTCAAGATAGACTTTTAATTCATGTAAATGATCACGTAATGAATTCTCGAATATGGTACGGGTACCGGATCCGGATTCACGTAATATCCAGTCAGGCTTGTCAAGTAAATCATGGACATTGGACGGTGGATGTTTTGCTAGTGAATGATTCGGATGTGCCACAATAACCAGATTATCCTGTCGCCAGGGAAATGCCTGTAATTCCGGAGCGACACTGATGCCTTCAATAAAAGCAATATCAATTTTAAAAGAAGATAAATCTTCCAGTGCCTGTTCCGTATTACTTGAATTCAGGCGAATATTGACTTTTGTATGTTGCTTGATAAACCCTCCCAATATGACCGGTAATAAATAATTGCCAATAGTCGAGCTGGCTCCTATTTTTAATGAGCCAACCTGTTGTGTCAGGTGCGTATTGGGGCCGGTTTCTATTTCACTGGCGCGGGAGCACAGCTCAACCGCCAGGGGTAATATGGCCCGGCCTCGATCATTGAGTAACAGAGTACGATCGACGCGATCAAAGACCCGCTCTCCCAGAATATTTTCGAGTTGCGAGACCGACATGCTGACCGCCGGTTGCGACAGATTGAGTTCTTTTGCCGCGTCGCTGAAGCTTCCGTTTTTGACGACCGACGAAAAAATTTCCAGTTGGCGTAGTGTAACGGGCATAAAATATTCCAGTACGTTGATGAGTTCAGGGAACCGCGGATACGTTTGAATATTAACTGAAGCATTAACCGTGCCTGGAATATAAACAGACTGTTGTTGCTCTTTTTTGCAGCGTTTTTTTACGCTGTTTGAGGCTTTTTCTTCCTTGTTTATATCGCTGCTGGAGCGCGGATTGGGTGATGTTTTCGGGTGGCACAATATCTGCAATAACCGGATCTCAAATCACTGTTTAAGGATCACTCCGTGGGTTTCCGACTTTATACCCTGCTCAGCTCACAAGGCTCGATTATTCCTGGTTTTGCTCTCTGTCTGGCTCTGGGTATGGCAGCTGTTTTTTCATCGCCTTTTTGGGGTGTGCCATCACTGATTCTGGCGCTTTTTCTTGGCTATGTTATTGGTGCTCCAGCGCGGGAATTTCCACTCTACAGTGGCATAGAATTCAGTCGGCAGAATATTCTGAAACTGGGGGTGGTGTTGCTGGGAGTGAGACTGGATTTTCATCAGGTGCTGGCGCTTGGCTGGACCCCGGTATTGTTGGTGAGTCTGAGTGTTCCGCTGACAATTCTGTTGGCCTGGGTGATTGGTCGCTGGTTACGGCTACCGACGGAGTGCTGGCTGATTGGTGGCGCAGCGGTGGCTATTTGCGGCGCGTCGGCTGCGATGGCAGTGGCGGCAGTATTGAGTGCTCGTCAGGGGACGTCCCGGATTCTTCCTTATATTGCTGCCAGCGTCACCGGAATCGGCAGTATTGCCATGATCAGTTATCCATTTCTGGTGGATGTGCTGGGTATTAACGCTCAAAGTGCCGGTGTCTTGATCGGTATATCCATTCATGATGTCGCCCAGGTAGCCGGGGCTGGTTACGCCATTTCCGATACGGTGGGTGATGTTGCCATTTATACCAAGATGTTGCGTGTTGCGGCGCTGGTGCCGGTGATTGCGATTATTGCCATTTGGCAGAAATCAAACAGCGATCATGGTAATGGCTTGCCCGGTTTCCTATACGCATTTGCTGCTATTGTAACGCTTAATGCTCTGGGGCTTATTGGTGATCAGGTCAAATGGTTGGCGGAAGAATTATCCACTGTTTTTTTGGTAACGGCGATGGTTGGCCTGGGTGCAAAAATCCAGTTCGCGAATCTGCTGGGTGAAAGCTGGCGGCCATTGTTCTTGTTGCTGGTTCTTTCGGTATTGCTGTTTTTGGTGCCATTGTTGGTGATTATTATAAGCGGTGGTTTCTGATTTTATTAATCAATGGTTGACCGGTTTTCCGTTTTTAAATGCTGGCTTTATTGTTTGTTTAATAGTCAGTTTCTTTATTTTTCGAGATGTCTTTTAGCCATTACGAAAGCACTTTGCATAAGTATAATTTACCGATGTCATAACTGAACCATGGCCCGCTTATGATGCAGTTGCACGGAATCAGGGCGGCGACCTGCCCGTTCTGCGGTTGGTTCTGTCTCCGCTTTTTAGCTCTTGCTCCTCTCTGTCTCACCTCCGGTGATGACCTGAACCGGCCTGAATGAGTGGATGTGTTTGTTCATATTCAGGCCGTTATGACGTCAAGACCGGGGCTGATTGCGTCAGGTCAAGCTGCTGGCCGGTTGCCCTGTCATGGTGATGCGGCTGATGTGGCTGATGTGGCTGTTGTTGGGCAATCGGTGGTCATCAGTCATCAGGGTAACGGCTATAGAGAAGAGGCTGACACCATCGTTGAACAGAACTGGTTCTGCCGGGCTTTGTTGAGTCCATAGCTGCAGCTTGTCTATAAGGTAAAGCTTATGGCTGACTAAAATAATATCAATTTTGGATTGATATACGAGTGTCGTAGGGTGAACCCATCAACCATGTTCGAGGCTTGACTCATGTTGAAGAAGGTATTGATCGCCAACCGTGGCGAAATTGCAGTGCGTATTGTGCGCGCTTGCGCCGAAATGGGAATTCGCTCGGTTGCCATCTACACCGAACCCGATCGTTATGGCCTGCATGTCAAACGAGCGGACGAAGCCTACTCGTTAGGGGACGATCCGTTAGCGGGTTATCTGGACCCTCTGCGACTAGTGAATCTGGCAGTCTCGACCGGTTGTGATGCCATTCACCCCGGTTACGGTTTTTTGTCTGAAAACGCGGAATTTGCCCGCCTTTGTGAAGCAAAAGGCGTTACCTTTATTGGCCCCAAATCGGCGGTGATTCATGGCATGGGTGACAAAACCCAGGCCCGTGATTCGATGCGGGCGGCAGGTGTGCCGGTTACGCCCGGTTCCGACGGTAACCTGGCAGACATTAGCGAAGCGTTAATGCTGGCAGAAGAGGTCGGCTACCCGGTGATGATCAAGGCCACTTCCGGTGGTGGTGGTCGGGGGATTCGCCGCTGCGACAGCCCGGAAGAATTACGCCAGCAGTACCCCCGAGTCATATCCGAAGCGACCAAGGCCTTTGGTTCTGCTGATGTATTTCTGGAAAAGTGCATCGTTAATCCCCGCCATATCGAAGTACAGATTCTGGCCGACAGCCAGGGAAATGTCATACATCTGTACGAACGCGACTGTTCGATCCAGCGTCGCAACCAGAAACTGATTGAGATTGCACCCAGCCCACAACTCACGCCGGAGCAGCGTGAGTATGTGGGCACTCTTGCCGTCAAGGCCGCCGCTGCGGTGGGCTATGAAAATGCCGGTACGGTTGAGTTCCTGCTGACCGGCAACAAGGTGTATTTCATGGAAATGAACACGCGGGTTCAGGTAGAGCACACCATTACCGAGCAGATTACCGGCGTCGATATTGTGCGCGAACAGCTGCGTATCGCTGCGGGTTTACCGCTCAGTTATCGTCAGCAAGACATCAGTTATCGCGGCTTTGCCTTGCAGTTCCGTATCAATGCCGAAGACCCCAAAAACGACTTTTTGCCCAGCTTCGGTCATATCACCCATTACTACGCGCCAGGTGGCCCGGGGGTTCGGGTAGATACAGCGATTTACACCGGTTACGACATTCCGCCTCATTACGATTCCATGTGTCTGAAGCTGATTTGCTGGGCCTTGACCTGGGAAGAAGTGATCGCCCGGGGTAAACGGGCCATCGATGATATGCGTTTGCGCGGAGTCAAAACCACAGCACCTTATTACCAGCAGATTCTGGCTCATCCAGATTTTGAAAAAGCGGTGTTTGATACCAGTTTTGTACCCAGCCATCCTGAGCTGATGAACTACTCAGAAAAACGAGACCCCAGTGAAATTGCCCTGGCGCTGGCCGCGGCCATCGCAGCCCATATGGCCGCCTAATCGAGGAGATTGAACATGATCAAGAAGCCAGTACAGGTAACCGACGTCACTCTGCGTGATGCTCACCAGTCGCTGATTGCTACCCGCCTGCGTACCGAAGACATGCTGCCGATCTGTGAAAAAATGGATCAAGCCGGATTCTGGTCGCTGGAAGTCTGGGGTGGGGCAACGTTTGATGCTTGCGTCCGTTTTCTGAAAGAAGACCCCTGGGAACGCTTGCGCCAACTGCGGGCGGCGTTACCCAATAGCCGTTTGCAAATGCTGCTGCGAGGCCAGAACCTGCTCGGCTACCGCCATTACGCCGATGATGTGGTTGAGGCATTTGTCCATAAAGCGGCAGCAAACGGCATGGATGTGTTCCGGGTTTTTGATGCCTTGAATGACCTGCGCAACCTCGAAACCGCGATGAAAGCGGTCAAGGCCGCAGGCAAACACGCCCAGGGCACTATCTGTTACACCACCAGCCCGGTACACACGCTGGATCTGTTTGTGCAGCAAGCCAAGGATCTGGTCAATATGGGAGCCGACTCCGTTGCCATTAAAGATATGGCCGGTCTGCTGACACCGTATGGCACTTATGACCTGGTCAAGGCGCTGAAAGAAGCAGTGGACGTAGATATTGTGATCCACAGCCACAGCACTTCCGGTCTGGCGCCGCTGTGTCAGATGAAAGCGATTGAAGCCGGTGTCGACCGGATAGATACCGCGATTTCTTCCTTTGCCAGTGGTACCAGCCATCCGGCCTGTGAATCACAGGTGGCCGCGCTGAAAGGCACCGAATACGATACCGGACTGGATCTGGAAGGGCTGGGCGAGATCGCCGATTACTTCCGTGATGTGCGCAAAAAATACCACCAGTTTGAATCCGAGTTCACCCGTGAAGATGTCTCGGTGCAAATCAACCAGGTGCCCGGGGGCATGATGTCCAACCTCGCCAACCAGTTGAAAGAACAGAATGCCCTCGACCGGATTCGCGATGTATTTGCAGAAATTCCACGGGTACGTGAAGACTTGGGCTTCCCTCCTCTGGTGACGCCGACTTCTCAGATTGTCGGCACCCAGGCGGTATACAACGTGTTGGCAGGGGAGCGTTACAAAACCATCACCAACGAAGTCAAACGTTACCTGCAAGGGGGATACGGCAAGGCACCGGCGGCCGTGAACGCCGAACTGCAACAGCAAGCGATTGGTACGGAAGGTATTATTGAAACCCGTCCGGCGGATTTGCTGGATGCCGAAATGGCGCGCCTGAAAGCCGATATCGGCGAGTTGGCCCTGAATGACGAAGACGTACTGACCTTTGCCATGTTCCCGGATCTGGGGCGTGAATTCCTGCAGCAGCGTGCTGCCGGTACATTGATGCCCGAAGCGCTGCTGGCGGCGGATGTCGACAGCAAAAGCAAAATGGGTGTGGCCACCGAGTTCGTTATCGATGTGCACGGAGAAAGCTACGATATCGCAGTCACCGGCGTTGGTGATTTTGGGGCTGGCAAGCGCAAGATCTATCTCAGTATGGACGGCGTGCCACAAGAAGTGATCTTTGAACCGTTAAATGAATATGTTGATGACGGTGCCAGCAAAGGCCGTAAACGCGCAACGGAACCCGGTCACGTCACGGCCACCATGCCAGGTAATGTGGTGGATGTGCTGGTCAAGGAAGGCGATACCGTCAAAGCCGGTCAGGCAGTTATGGTGGCAGAAGCCATGAAAATGGAAACTGAAATCAGCGCCAATATCGCCGGTGTGATCCAGGCGGTTTATGTCACCAAAGGGGATCGCGTCACTCCCGGCGAAGTGCTGATCGAGATCGGCTGAGCCACTTCGTTTACGCACACCGGCAATCTGCTACCCAACTCACCATGCTGATGGAATGACTCCGATGATTCACATCAAAAGAGATGTGTTGATTACGCGGGTGACGTAATCTCCCGGCTTATAAATCGGAACAACCGCTTGATGGCATTTTGAGGAAGAGAGATGAAAAAACTGGTGCAGGGTGTGCTGAATTTTCAGCAAAACATCTACCCGAAAAATAAAGATCTGTTTGGTGAGCTGGCCGATGGCCAAAGCCCGGATGTCCTGTTTATTACCTGTTCTGATTCCCGCATTGATCCTAACCTGGTCACCGGTTCAGAACCTGGCGACCTGTTTATTTGTCGCAACGCCGGCAACATTGTGCCGCCACCCTCGAACTTCACCGGGGGGATGACGGCTTCCATTGAATACGCTGTTGCGGTACTCGGGGTGCGCCATGTAATTATCTGTGGCCATACCGACTGCGGCGCGATCAAGGGGGCGCTGGATATTCAGGCGATCAAGGATCAGGGTTTACCACACGTAAAAGAATGGCTGGGGCACTGCCGTTCCGCTATGGATATTGTGCGTGAGCGTCATGGCATCGCCTGGAATACACCGGTAGACACCTGTTATCTGAATGAGGCCATCAGCCAGAACGTTTTGCAGCAGGTCGCCCATATTCGGACGCATCCTTGTGTGGCCGCCAAGGTGGCCGCCAAAAAGATTTATCTGCATGGCTGGGTGTATGACATCAAGAGCGGCGATATTTTGTGCAGCGATGAACAGTGTGAAGACTTTATGCCGTTTGCCGAGCGTTACGCAGACCATATCAAGGCACTCGCTGACAGCTGACACAAGGAACCCAATATTGCTTCCGGCAGAGTCCCGTGTCTGGTTGGCCTGATCCTTTTACGGATCGGGCTTTTGCATGACGTCACCAATGTACAGCAAGAGTAATGCCCCGACCGTTGCCATCAGGGCCGAACCAATAAAACCAATGGCGGCAAGGTCGGTGAGCGCAAAGACAAGACCACCAATAAACGCCCCGACAATACCAATTATCAGATTGACAATAATCCTGAAGCCACCTTCTTTTTTTAGCGTACTGATCAGCCATCCGGCAGTCGCGCCAATGAATAAAAACACCAATAAATTCGCTAACTCCATGATTTCCCCTCCTCTCTTGTTTATTGGCTGATGTTGTACCCGTCGCCATGCCTGCCTTTGGATTGATGTGCCTTGCATAGTTCAAGAAAATCGATAATGACACATGAAATCAATGTGATGCCTGATGTTCAGCATTGACAAAGTATCAGAGTGTTTCTGACAGCCTTGTCGGGTTGATGACAAAAAAGCCTACGAAACCCTGGGCAAAGAGGTCAAAAGGGCGGTTTTTACCCTGGCCCCTGGCTTGCTGACGTATCAAGGACACCTTCATTCAAAGCATAGCGTCAGACGCTACAGGAGCCAGTTATGTCAGCGACATTTGAACTGAAAACGACGATCAGCCAGGCATTTACGTTTGAACTGCTCAGTAGTCGTGGCCACTCACTGCTGTTGGGCGGTGATTACCCGACCAAAGCCGAGGCCGAACAAGGAATCAAGGACGTGCAGCTGGGTTCGTTGATGGGACATCAGATTGCAGCAGGCCGAACCCCGGCAGGTGAGACCTTTTTTGTTATCAAGGACACCCAAGGCCAGATCATTGCCAAAAGTGCGTTATTTGGAGATCAGATCTTGTTCGACAACGCCCTGCACGCCGTCAAGGATAACGCCTGCATTGCAGCGATTGCTGATTTGACGACAGCCTGACAAGTGGAGAAAGGCGATGAATAATGAGCTGACTATTCTGAAAGAATTGGCAGTCGTGTCTGTTACCCGGGCGGAATGGCTGGAAATTCACCGTACGGTGGCTGGCCATGTGCCGGGTAGCGACTTTTCACAGACCTTTGAGGCGATGGTGCAGGATGTATTGAAGGTCTACGATTTTGTCGGCGACATCCTGTCTCCCTTTGTGGCACTTAACTCAGTGGCCGCTTTTGAGGCAGGCTTCGATTCGTTGATGGCTACCTATCAGGCTGGGTATCTGGCGGAAGCCAGCAAGCCCAGACACTACTGTGACGACGCCTACGAGCACTTTATCGAGATACAGCAAAGCAAGGTATTCAATACCCGCTATCCACTGCTGAAGCACACGTTTGACCGGCTGGATTACATCGTCGACAAGTTCATCGCCAATGACGCCTGGCTGGTGATGAGTATCGAAACCGTGATGAAACGCCTGAGTCGCTGGCTGAATGGCATTGCCGAACTGAAAAAATCCGATGGCGAGGATGCTTTCTGGGTGTATCAGGGGCTGATGGCCAGTATCTGTGACTATTTGCAGTTACTGAACCAGCGCCGCTGATTGCTGGTTTTATCGATCGATCAGTACTTCCAGCACAAACTTGGAACCGAAGTAGGACAGCACCAGAAAACCGGTACCGATTAACGTCCAGCGGCTGGCTGTGACACCACGCCAGCCAAAGCGATAACGACCAAACAGCAGCAAGGCAAATACCGACCAGCCAATCGAGGCAAAAGCGACCTTGTGAATCAGATGCTGCTCTTTCAGATCCACCACACTCGGCCAGCCAATGGCAAACGCCATGGTCAGTAGAATCATCCCCAGCCATATCATCTCAAACAGCAGCACATCCATGGTCTGTAGCGGTGGCAAGGCCTGGATCAGGCCGTGGGTCTTGTGCTTGCGCAAGTGACGGTCCTGCAAGGACAGCAGGATCGACTGCACTGCCGCAATCACAAACACACTGTATGCCAGCATCGAGAGCATGATATGCCAGACCAGGCCGTAGCTGAGATGCTGTAAAGACTCGTGGCGCTGGGACAGCGATGACACCAGCAGCACTATCACAATCATCGGGAATAACCCGACAAACAGATTCTCTACCGGTTTTTTCAGACTGGAAAACAGCAACAGCAAGGTAATAAGCAGACCGATTACAGAGCCAATGTCATAAAAGGCGAAATTGATTCCGGACTGGTCGCTACTGTTGGTGGCGGCACTGAACACCAGTACACCCATATGGGTGAGAGAGGCCAGCATGGCCAGGGTGAGCACCATATTACGATTGGCCGGGCGATCACCACGAATGGTTTGCCACTGGCGGAAGGCAGAAAACAGATACAGGGCAGCCGCAGGAAGGGCAACAAAAAATTCGGACATAAACAGGTTTCCAAAAAGACGCGTCCAGTGTCGCACATGGCTTCCGCTTCGCAAAGCAGATGCCATGCCGAGATAACCCCGTTGGGGAGCAATTGGCATGCCGGTCAAGAGCGGTGGCTCTTTCCATCGGGATTATTCTGCTGGCGTGTTACTTCAGTATCTCAACCCAAGGGCATCGCAGAGCCAGCCCTGAAACGGACTGGCAGCCCGAAAGCGCCGGGCGACCTGATCGCAAAACTCGGCCTGAAACAGCATGGCCGGGTCTAATGTAGTCAGGGCAATAAAATCCTTGCGCTTGATTTCCTCAATGTGCGGATGTTCCTTGTCGTAACCCCGGGGTGGCCGGACCAGGCGGTCACCCGCCAACTGAAAGTATTGCTGGAAATCATCGTTCGCCATGGCATCCAGATAATGGGCCGGTCGTTCTGCCAGCGCGTCGCGAATCCTGCCCAGTGAGGGCGAATCCGGGTGCCAGACACCCACGCCGATAAATACCTCGTCCGGTTCAATGTGCAGGTAAAACCCCGGCGCATGGACATCCTTGCTTGATTCATGGCGAAACTGGATGCCGACATTCAGCTTGTACGGCGTTTTGTCCTTCGAAAAACGGGTATCCCGGTACGGCCGCATTAACGATCCGCCCACTTTTTTGGCCACCGCGGTGTAATACGGAGAGATGGCACGAACTTCCATTTCCATCGCCGCGATAAACGCCAGTGCCGGGCCTCGCACCTGCTGTTCGTATTCGGCCTTGTGTTGTTGAAACCAGGCCTTGTTGTTGTTCTCTCGCAGTTGTTGCAAAAAAGTCAGTAATTCCGGTGAAAAAGCCGTAAACATCGTGTTGCTCTCCCAAGAGGTGGCGGCGATGGCATGAGTTCCCGCGGCCGCGTTTGATTGGTTGCCAGAACCCGGGTAGCCAGGCAATCGGCTTTGCCTGGTCGGCTCTGGTGTCGAGCTTGCCACCAACGGGTATGGTTCGGGTAACGTCGACTGTGACGAATTCGCCCAAGGGTGTGAAGATAACCGCCTTTAAAGAGGGTATACTCGGGGGGACATCTATTTAATCCGGTGCTCACTCTGGGCCACTGGATGGTTTCGAATCACGAAGCCGACTTGCAGGCCTGACGGGTCAAGTCACAAGTCGGCGACACCGAGTCGAGATCATCCGGCAGCCCCTGAACAACGGCAACACTCGCGCAGAGCCGTGCAAGATTAAATCGATGTCCTCTCAAGGCTATTTTTCGCAAACGAAGCGCCGGTCCGGTTATCCAGTCCCGGCCAGACGTACCAGCATACGAGTTGTCATTATGTTCGAAAGTTTGACCGACCGACTTGGCAAAGCCCTCAAAAGCATTTCCGGCCAGGCCAAGTTAACCGAAGAAAACATCAAAGGCACTGTGCGTGAAGTTCGCATGGCGCTGTTGGAGGCCGACGTGGCCTTGCCCGTGGTGAAAGCCTTTACCGATCAGGTTAAAGAGCGCGCCATTGGCACCGAGGTGCTGAAAAGCCTGAATCCGGGTCAGGTCTTTCTGAAAATTGTCCATGAAGAGCTGCAAAGCGTCATGGGTGAAGCCAACGAAAAGCTGAACCTGGCGACCCAGCCTCCGGCTGTTGTGCTGATGGCCGGTCTGCAAGGTGCGGGTAAAACCACCACCGTCGCCAAGTTGGCCAAATATCTGGCCGAGCGTGAAAAGAAAAAAGTCATGGTGGTCTCTGCCGACGTGTATCGTCCGGCCGCCATCAAACAGCTGGAAACCCTTGCCAACGAAGTCGGGGCGCTGTTTTACCCGTCTGATATCAGCCAGAAACCTTTGGTCATTGCCCGTGGTGCGATCGACGCCGCGAAAAAGGCCCACGCTGATGTGCTGCTGGTGGATACCGCCGGACGTCTGGCGGTCGACGACGCCATGATGGCCGAGATCAAGGAACTCCACGCCGGAATCAACCCGATCGAAACCCTGTTTGTGGTTGATGCCATGACGGGTCAGGATGCGGCCAACACCGCCAAGGCCTTCAGTGAAGCCTTGCCGTTGACCGGGGTGGTACTGACCAAGGCAGACGGTGATGCGCGTGGTGGTGCGGCCCTGTCGGTGCGTCATATTACCGGCAAACCGATCAAGTTTATGGGGATGGGTGAGAAGACCGACGCGCTGGAGCCTTTCCATCCCGATCGTGTTGCTTCCCGTATTCTCGACCTGGGTGACGTACTGACCCTGATCGAGGAAGCCGAACGTAATATCGACAAGGCCAAGGCCGACAAGCTGGCGAAAAAACTGCAAAAAGGCAAAGGCTTCGATCTTGAAGACTTCCTCGACCAGTTGCAGCAAATGAAAAATATGGGTGGCCTGACCGGTATGCTCGACAAGTTGCCGGGTATGGGCAACATGAACCAGATGGCGAAACAAACCACCGCCGCTGAAAGCCAGTTCAAGCAGATGGAAGCGATTATTTTTTCCATGACGCTGGACGAGCGCCGTTTCCCGGACAAGATCAACGGTTCCCGTAAAAAACGTATTGCCAACGGCTCTGGCTCCCAGATCCAGGACGTTAACCGGGTGCTGAAACAGCACAAGCAAATGCAGAAAATGATGAAAAAAGTCACCGCCAAAGGTGGCATGAAAAAAATGATGCGCGCCATGGGTGGTATGGGTGGCGGCGGTATGGGCGGTCCGGGTGGCGGCTTGCCACCGGGCTTTGGTGGTGGTGGCGGTATGCCACCCATGCGCTAGGCCATCAGCTGGTCAATAAACCAGTCGATATCCAAAAGCCTGATGTGGTTATCCCCGTCAGGCTTTTTTTTATGCCGTTACCTGCTTAACAACCCATTCTGTTTTATGCTGCGGCTTCTTTTTATCGATACAGGAAGGATGATTGTGCAGTTGCGTCCCATAGACAAGAGCAGCTACAAAAAACGTCTTAATCAAGTGCAGGGTGGCGCGGTGGTGGCCTTGCTGGTACTGGCACTACTGTTCTCTGAACTGTACCGGGGGTTATGGGCCAATGGTGAGTCCAGCACCTGGTTAAATGCGCTGGCTGTCGCCACGGCTGCGGGGCTGGTCGGGCTGGTCTTTAATATCATCAAGGACAAACCCTGGATGGCGGACGTGGTGTACCTGTGGCGCCTGAAGCAGGAGCTGAACCGGATTTATCGCAGCAGCAAGCTGATAGAACAGGCGTTGGCTGATGGCGATCGTGAGGCATTTGTGATTCAGAACTTTAACTTGCGCGGCGCCAAGCTGTTGTACACCGCCGAAGACAACACCCTGACGCTGCCAGAGTTGCAAGAGAAAATCATCGAACTGGAAGCCACTCTGGCAGAGCGGCAATTGACCGTATCCGTTGATGAATACAGCCCGGCGCTGTTGGATGCCTTTAAACAGCGGCTGAAGTCAGGAGTTTAGCGGCCGCTGACTGCCTGGCGATGCTCGGGATCGAGGCACGGCAGTTCTTCATGAGGACGGCCGGGGGCAAGGTTGCTGTTGAGATAAGCGATGACTGCCGTGACCGGGTCAGATTCCGACGTCGCCACCAGAGTCGTGTGGCGTTCAGCCAGCCTCCGGGTGACACCTTCCCCGGCCGATCCGCAAATCGCAATATCCACCTCGTGTAATGGGTGCCGGTTACCGTCACCGCGGACATGCCATTCATGCAAGCTGCCTGCTGGTGACAAGGTCAGGTTCCAGACCAGTTCGGGCTGGCCCTGTGAGATGGCATAGACATGCCAGTGTGCTGCTCGGCCAGCGTGGGGAGATACGCTGCCGTTGTCTTGTACGGCAACAGCGATCAGGGTGTCTGTCATGGGAGTTCCTCCGGTTAATGGCGTTATGCTAAAACGGGAAGGCGTTGCGAATTTGATCCGTCGCAGGCAAGGGCACATCAATCGGACGAAAATGTCCAGAATGGCATGACTGGGCATTGAGTGGTGCACTGACGCTTATACCGGTTGTGCTGAACTGGCTGTTATTGATATCGCCAGTTATTTCTGCGGCTGAGGATTGGCGATTTCTTCCAGAATCGGACAGTCCGGGCGATCGTCACCGGCACAGCCTTGCAGCAGCGATTGCAAGCTGCTGACCATGGCTTGCAGCTCTGTAATGGTGTGATTCAGCACGTCAATATGTTCGGTAGCCAGACGTTTGACGTCTTCGCTGTGGCGAGACTGGTCTTGCCACAGGGCCAGCAGTTCTCCGGTTTTTTTAATCGAAAATCCCATATCCCGGGCACGACGGATAAACCTCAGTGTATGAATATCGGCCGAGGAGTACTGGCGATAGCCTGCAGCGCTGCGTCCCGCAGGCTGGATCAGGCCAATATTCTCGTAATAGCGCAGCATTTTGGCGCTGATGCCTGAGGCGCGGGCGGCGGCTCCAATGTTCATGCTGGTCTCCTGTCTTGTGGGACAATCGTGTGAAGGGTCAATCGTGTGAAGGTGCCATTATTGTTGTCTGGAAGATCACCGTGATCAGGCCAGACGGACACGGTTAAGTCGCAAGGCATTGCCAATAACAAACACCGACGACATGGCCATGGCAGCGGCCGCAACGGCGGGGGATAACAACCAACCGAAGGATGGATAAAACACCCCGGCCGCCAATGGCACCAGAGCTGCGTTGTAGGCAAAAGCCCAGAACAGGTTCTGGCGAATATTGGTCATGGTGGCCTTGCTCAGGGCAATAGCCGTGCGGGCACCGTTAAGGTTACCCGACATCAGTACCACGTCGGCGGCTTCAATGGCGACGTCGGTGCCTGTTCCAATCGCCATGCCGATATCGGCGGCGGCCAGTGCCGGGGCATCGTTGATGCCGTCACCAACAAAGAGCAATTGTTGGCCTGTCGGGAGTTTGTTCTTGAGCTGTTGCAAGGCGTCGACCTTGCCGCTGGGTAATACCTCGGCAATCACCTGATCAATCCCCAATGTCTGTGCAATGGCCGCGGCGGTGTGGTGGTTGTCGCCGGTAATCATTACCACCTTGAGACCCAGCTGGTGCAAACCGGCAATGGCGGCGGGGGTGCTGGCCTTGATCGGGTCCGAGACGGCGATAATAGCGGCGAGTTGGCCTGCCAACGCCACATACAGTGGCGTTTTGCCTTCCTGGCCGAGTTGGGCAGCGGTATGGGCCAGCGGGCGAATATCGATGCCGAGTTGTTGCATCAGTCGATCCGATCCCAGTGCAATGGTCTGCATCTGTCTATTTGGGGTGACGTCTGTCATCACCCTGGCGGTTACCCCCAAGCCCGCAAGCGAGGCGAAGTCGGAGCAGGTCGGCAGGTTCAGTTGTCGTTGCTGCGCGGCATCTTCAATGGCGCGGGCAATGGGGTGTTCGGAGTGTTGTTCAACCGCCGCGATCATGGCCAGCAGAGAATCTGCTTCAAGACCCGGGGTGACGTCGAAATCGGTCAACGCCGGTTTGCCCTCAGTCAGGGTGCCGGTTTTATCGAATGCAATCATCGCCACATCCTGTAACTGTTGCAGGGCCTCTCCTTTGCGGAATAACACACCGATGGCCGCCCCGCGCCCGGTGCCGACCATCAGCGAGGTGGGGGTGGCCAGTCCCATGGCACAAGGGCAGGCAACGATCAGCACCGCGATGGCGTTGACCAGGCCAAAGGTTAATGCCGGTTCAGGCCCAAAGATCAGCCATACCCCAAAAGTCAGCAAGGCCAGCGCCATAATGGTAGGCACAAACCAGAGTGTGACCTTGTCGACCAGGGCCTGAATCGGCAGTTTGGCCCCCTGGGCCTGCTCGACCATACGAATAATCTGCGCCAGTACGCTGTGTTCTCCAACGGCGGTTGCCTGCAGGGTCAGGGCACCGGACTGGTTCAGGGTGCCACCGGTAACGCTGTCGCCGGGCTGGCGGTGAACGGCTACCGGCTCTCCTGTCAGCATGGATTCGTCGACATAGCTGTCTCCTGCCACTACTTTGCCATCCACCGGGATGCGCTCACCGGGCCGCAGTTCGATACGATCTCCCGCTACTACATCGGCGAGGGCGATTGTGACCCGCTGGCCATTACGCTGTACCCGTGCTGTCTGGGGCTGCAGTCCCATCAGGTGGCGAATGGCGGCGGAGGTTTTCCCCTTGGCCCGGGCCTCCAGCAAACGCCCCAGCAGAATCAGCGTGACGATTACCGCCGCGGCTTCGTAATACACGTGCACGGTGCCGTGTGGCAGCAAGCCGGGTGCCAGTGTGGCGATGGTGGAGAACCCCCAGGCTGCCAGCGTACCGACCGCCACCAATGAATTCATATCGGGTGCGGCATGCAGCAGGGCGGGAATGCCCCGCAGATAAAATCCTCGTCCCGGACCTAGCAGCACCAGCGTGGTCAACGCGCCTTGTATCAGCCAGTTGGTGTGTTGGCCCAGAACGGTCATAAGCCACTGCTGCAGCGCTGGCACCAAATGGCCTCCCATGGCCAGCATAAACACTGGCAAGGTCAGGGCCACGGCCAGCCAGAAGTCGCGCTGGTATATTCTGGCTTCGGCGTTGCGCTTGGCCTGGGTGTCCAGCGACGCTTGCCCAGCGGGTTCGGCGCTGCTGATGGCGCGGGCGCCAAAACCGGCTTTGTCGATCACGGTGATCAGGTGTTCGGCGGTGGTGCCGGGCAGACATTGGATGCGTGCCTGTTCCGTACTCAGATTAACCTCGGCCTTGATGACGCCAGCCTGCAGATTGAGTTGTCGTTCGATACGACCGGAGCAGGACGCACAGGTCATGCCTTCGATGGCCAATTCTATGGGGGGCGGCAGATGCACTTTGTACCCGGCGAGGGTAATGGCGTCCATCAGGGCCTGTACCGACAGGCTGGCCTGGGGGGGTGTCGATGATCCGGCGGGTGCTGGTCTGGCTGTTACGGTGGCGGTTTCCGTCGCCAGATTAACGTTGGAGTTTTCGACACCGTCGACGTGGAGCAGTGCTTTTTGCACTCTGGCAGCGCAGGAGGCGCAGGTCATGCCATCGATACGCAGCTGCACTGTGTGTTCTGCGAGAGCCACGGTTGGGTCGGTGGCTGGGCTGGTGGTAGCAATGGCAGACATGGCATCTCCTTGTCAGGTTGTCAGGTCGAATAAAGCGTCAGTGTTGGCGGTGCCAGTTAATCAGCGGCGATGAGAGGGACAGGGTAAACCTTCCTATTATGGCAAGGTAAACCGAATCAGGATAAATCCGTCAGTCTGTACCCTGTCCATCGAGCCAGATCAATAGAATGGTATTTGGCGTTGCGGTTGTATTGACCTTGTCATGGGGACAGGGCTCATATGAAAGCGGTGTTGAATCATCAACATAGCATCAGAACCCACATTAAAATCACCGCGGCGGAGCACAGATACCAGCCGATAAAACAGGAGTCATCATGATGAAACTCAGTGTCGAAGGCATGACATGCAGTGGCTGTGTTAACGCGGTTACCCGCATTATTACTGGACTGGATGATCAGTCTGAAGTCCAGGTGTCGCTGGCAAGCGGACTGGTAGAAACCAATGCCCGGGTCGCGGCAGCCGAGTTGATCGCGGCGTTACATGAGGCTGGCTTCCCGGCTCACGAGCAAGGGTAACCGAATCATAGCGGCCAATAGCCCTTCTGTGAGGCAGGCCCAGCAAGCTGGCAGACTCTTTGCAATACCTCTTTGTGAGTTGGCAATTGACTAGGGAGACTGCCGTTATGACACTGTATTGCGGGGCATATTTGCCAGAAAGCGGGTTATCAGACAGCCCGTTTGTCGGGGCGCTGACAAGGGTTGCAGCAAAACTGACAAGTATGAGCGGGCGTCAGACCAACACGGAAGATCCTCATCTGGATCTCTACTTTCTGGTGCCGGGCAGCACCGATGTACCGCCGTTTCGGGGGATGCGTTTTCATTCATTTGACCGCACCAATCGGCGTTTGCGGATCGAATCCTCGGTCCCTGCGCATATGGTTGGGTCCCGTCACTGTCAGGCCTATGTACTGGCGGCGATTCAGGATGCGGTCGAAAACGCCGCCGACTTCTTTTCGCGTGAACATATCGAGTTTGATCACCAGTCCTATGACTCCATGATCAGCCGGTTAGTGGAGACGCACTGATGACCGATCCCGTCAAAATGATTCTGTGTGAAGACATCCAGAATCTGCTCGACAAGCCCGATCTGTTGCTGCTCGATTGTCGCGATGTTGGCGACTATCGCAGCCATCATCTTGAAGGGGCCTTGCATGCCCACGACAGCCTGATTGAAAGTCTGGTGCGCAAGGGCGACAAGCAACGACCGATCCTGATTTATTGCTACTCGGGTCATCGCAGTGAAAACCTGTGTGAGCTGTTTGGCGGCTTCGGTTTCAAACAGGTTTATAACCTTGGTGGAGGCTACCTGCGCTGGCAGGAGCTGCAAGTGGCAAGCTGATTATGAAAACCACCATGCAGACCGACCCGGCAGGTATCCGGGTCGGCGAATTGAATATCTGGGCCATGGACAAGGATCAGGATATCAAGCACCTGTTGCTGCTGCTGACAGAACAGCTGGGGGAGGATGGGTTTGCGATTGACGAACGCATCCTGACCGATCTGCGAGCGGTGTATATTTGTGATCTGGACGAACCGGAAATGCGCGCTTACCTGTATACCCTGGGTCAGGCGCCAGGTCGTTATGGCGTTCATCTGGAGTACCCCGAGTCATCGGAAGCCAATCCGGTGTACGACGTGTTTGAAAACCTGTCACTGCCATCACTGGTCAGTATCCTGGCTGTTCATCTGGACGTGAATGAAATCCAGCCTTTGCCTGTATTGCATTAACCGCGTCTTGCATTAACCACATCTTATGCTGTGTCCTGCAGTAACCGCCCTGCATTCACTCATGGCAGGCTGTTGCGCAGGTGATCTTGCCGTTCTCTGATTTTTTCTGTTATTCCCGGCACTGTTCCTGTGCTGTACCTGTACCTATGGCCTGCTCCTGGCATATCGGTCTGCCTGTTATACCTACAAAACGCACTGATACTGTTTCTCATTAATATTTTCAATTGTAGATTTGTAACTAACTGAGACACACTCTGTCGCCACAAAAAGGACCGTTGGCGCCGTGTATTACGTGTTCATCGTCTGATTCATCCACTTGACCATAACAAACAGGGACACCATGTCTGCGGCGCCCCCGGCAGCAAATTCTGCAACTCCAGTAGCCACCCGTTGGAAATCCGTGTCGTTGGCGACCTTGCGCCAATGGCATTGGGTCAGCTCCGCCTTGTGTCTGGTCGGCATGCTGCTGTTCGCCATCACCGGCATCACCTTGAACAACGCCCGCCATATTCCTGCCGAAGCCGTGGTTACCACCATCGAAACCACCTTGTCGCCCGGCTTGCTGGAGATACTGGCACAGCGTTCAGACGGCCCCTTGCCCTTGTCGGTGCGGCAATGGCTGCAGCAAAACCACGATCTGAGTATTCCGGCACTGGATGCCGAATGGGACGATCTTGAAGTCTACCTCGGTATGCCGCGACCGGGCGGTGATGCCTGGCTGAGCCTGGATCTGGAATCCGGCTGGCTGATTTACGAAAAGACCGACCGTGGGCCGATCTCGTTTCTGAACGATTTGCACAAAGGCCGTAATACCGGAGTGGCGTGGAGCTGGTTTCTGGATGTGTTTTCGGTCAGTTGCATTGTTTTTTCTCTGAGTGGCTGCTGGTTGCTGGTGCGATATGCCCGCCAGCGGCCGGGAACCTGGCCGATGGTGTCGCTGGGACTGGTGATACCTCTGCTGCTGGTTTTACTGACCATCCATTAAATCTGTAACGCGCCATCCTTGGCGGATGGCTCATGAACACACCATATAAGGAGTCTGTATGTTACCGGGTAAAAAATGCTTGCTGGTTCTGGCAGCCAGTGTGCTGGCCAGTCAGGCAAGCGCTACCGAGTTACGCATCGGCATTGAACTGCCTGACCTCAAGGTCGCGGAATACCACAAGCCCTATGTTGCGATCTGGCTGGAAAACAAGGACACCCGCGCAGTGACCAATCTGGACGTCTGGTACGACGCCGACATGGCGGATAACGAAGGTGACAAGTGGCTGAAAGACATGCGCCAGTGGTGGCGCAAAAGCGGCCGTTCGCTGGATATGCCCGTCGACGGCATCACCAGTGCCACCCGTGGCCCAGGCCAGTACGACCTTTCTTTTCGTAGCAATCAGGCCCGGTTGGCGGACTTGCCAGCGGGTAATTACCAGCTACGTGTGGAAGCCGCTCGGGAAGTGGGCGGACGTGAACTGCTGAGCATCCCGTTTCAATGGCCGGTGGACGGCAGCTTCAGTGCCACCGCCAATGGCTCCAAAGAGCTGGGCGACGTTGTCCTCAGTATCCAGCCCTGATCCTTGCCAACCCATCATTTGATAAAGGAATACGTGTATGAAACCACTGAAATTATTGAGCGCTGCCGTTTTGGCCGGTGCGACCCTGATGTCGATGCAGGTCAATGCGCACCGTGCCTGGATCTTGCCGGATGTGACGGTCTTGTCCGGAGAAGAGCCGGTGGTGGCGTTTGATGCTGCTGTCTCCAACGAAATCTTCAATTTTGACCATTTTGCCCTGAACGTTAAGAGCGTTCGTATCACCGCACCCGATGGCAGCATGGTGGAGCCGGAAAACGCCGCCAAAGCCCGCTACCGCAGCACCTTCGATCTGACCCTGAAGCAAGAAGGCACGTACCGGGTGTTTATCGCCTCACAAGGTCTGCGTGCGCGCTGGGAAAAAAGTGATGGCAAGCGAGGCTCTTACCCAGGGCGAGGTGAAGACTACACCCAGGAAGGTTTTGACAAGAACGTCCCCAAAAACGCCAAAAACCTGAAAGTAAGCCAATACTCCCGCCGCCTGGAAACCTTTGTGACTGCTGGCGAACCCTCCGACAATGCCAACAAGGTGACTGGCCAGGGCTTTGAAATGAAGCCGGTCACACATCCGACAGACCTGTACGTTGGGGAAGACGCGACGTTCCAGTTTCTGATTGACGGCAAGCCCGCCAAAGGCGCAAAAGTCACTCTGATTCGTGAAGGTTCCCGCTACCGCAACGATCAGGAAGCCATCGAGCTGACCACCAGTCGCCAGGGTAATATCCAGATTGACTGGCCTGCCCCGGGTCGCTACTTCCTGGAAGCGGAATACCAGGACGACGACGCCAAAAAACCGGCTACCGAACGTACCGGCAGCTACGTGGGTGTCTTTGAGGTACTGCCGGACTGATGAGTTACATCGGGATGGCGGAACTGCAAGCCATTGTGCTGGTGCTGGCCTGGTTGCTGTTGACGGGTTGGTGTTATCGGCACCGGCTCGGCTGGGGGGTTACACCTGCTGACGCCGATGGTGTCGGTGGGCCATTGTGTGTCTACGCCAGCGAAAGCGGCCATGCCCGCTCGCTGGCGGAACAGTGGCAACAGCGATTGCAGCACCAGGGTCGTGCTGCTCACCTGCTAACCCTGAATCAGCTGACTCAGGCACTGTTGTCGTCTTCATTGCCGCACGGTCGGGATATCTTTCTCTTTATCAGCACCACCGGAGAAGGAGAAGCCCCGGATAATGGCAACCGGTTTTTGTCCCGGTTGCAAGACCCACGCTCTGACCATGGGGGCTGGACATGTCGGGTTGCCGTTCTGGCGCTGGGAGACCGTGCCTACCCGGAATTCTGTGCGTTTGGGGTGGCTGTCAGTGATGCCTTGCAGGCAGCAGGGGCCGAGCGATTGTTTGAGCCGGTGCTGGTGGATAATCTGGCTCCGGCCGATTTGCAGCGCTGGCAGTCTCATCTCGACAGGGTGCCGGATTATACCGGTCTGAGTGCCGGTTTATGGGGCGATACGACTTCCATCACAGAGACCGACGGTATTTCGACAGCCGCCGCTGCTGGGCCGTTATCCGCCAAGCCGGCGCATACGCCAAATGTCTTGTTACGGCGGCAGTGTCTGAATCACGGCAGCCCCGGTCATCGGGTGTTCGAACTGGATTTTCAATGCTCCGACGTCTGGCAAGCCGGAGATATCGCCCGGCTGAGTCTGGATGATGCGGCGGGCAAAATACAAAGCCGCGATTACACCATCGCCAGTCTGCCATCGGAAGGGCATCTGCGGTTGCTGGTACGGGAGCAGTTCCAGGCTGATGGTCAGCCCGGACTGGGCAGCGGCTTTTTATGTACACAATTGCCATTGCAGGCAGCAGCGCGTTTACAGGTTATTGAGAACACTGGTTTCCATGCCCCGGATACCGATGTCCCGCTGATTCTGATTGGTAATGGCACCGGGCTGGCCGGACTGCGGGCACATCTGCAGCAGCGCTTTGAACGGAGTTCGACGGCCCGGCATTGGCTGATCTTTGGTGAACGTACCCTGGCTCACGACGCGCTCTGGCAGACAGAGCTGCAGCAATGGCAAGCGCAAGGTTTGCTGGGGCGTCTGGATTTGGCGTTCTCCCGCGACATTGACGGAGAGTTACAGACAGGGCATCTGACCCGGGGGTATGTGCAGCAGGTGCTGGAACAACAGCAGCAAGAACTGCAGCACTGGCTGCAACAGGGCGCGATGATTTATCTGTGTGGCAGTCGTGCCGGTATGGCCAGCGCTGTTGATCAGGTACTGCGTGCTGTACTGGGAGATGATCAGGTCGATGCGCTGGATGTGCAGGGCCGTTATCGCCGCGATGTCTATTGAATATGGGCACTTGCCCGGTGGAGCAAGTCGTCAGTCAGGTGACGGCTTGCTGTTCACAATTCCTCCGGCTGGTCGTGCGCAATGCGGTCAAAACAGGTAAGCTAGCCCACTTTTCTAGCACCCTGCCGGTACATTGATGGTCTGCACGGCCACGCCGGTGTTGGCGCTGCACGAATCCACCACTGCATTCGGGTTTTCACACCATGATGAAATACATCTCCACTCGGGGTAATGCGCCAGAGCTGGCGTTCGACGACGTTCTGTTAACCGGTCTGGCCGCTGACGGCGGCCTGTACGTACCGAAAGACGTGCCACAATTCTCTCTGGAAGAGATTGAATCCTGGCGTGACCTGTCGTATACCGAACTGGCGCACAAGGTGATTTATCCCTTCGTGGAAGGTTGCGTAGACGCCGATGCATTACAAGGCATGATCGATGATGTATACGGTGCTTTTGGTCATAAAGCTGTTGCGCCGTTGCAGCAGATCGACCACAACGAATACGTGCTGGAACTGTTTCACGGCCCGACGCTGGCGTTCAAGGATTTTGCCCTGCAACTGCTGGGACGCTTGCTGGATTACGTACTGGAACGGCGTCAGGAAAAGGTCGTGATCATGGGAGCCACCTCGGGTGATACCGGCTCGGCGGCCATCGAAGGCACCAAGGCTTGTCGTAATGTGGATATCTTTATCCTGCATCCCCATGGCAAGGTCTCTGAAGTGCAACGCCGCCAGATGACTACCGTTACCGGCGACAATATCTTCAACATCGCCATCGAAGGCAATTTCGACCAGGCGCAGGATATGGTCAAGGCCAGCTTTGGCGACCAGTCCTTCTTGCGCGGTGAACGCAAGCTGGTCGCTGTCAACAGCATCAACTGGGCACGCATCATGTCCCAGATTGTTTATTACTTCTATTCCAGCCTGAACCTGGGTGGTCCACTGCGGCCAATGGCATATTCGGTACCGACCGGGAATTTCGGCGATATTTTTGCCGGATACATGGCGCGTAAAATGGGCCTGCCAATCGAGCAGCTGATCATTGCGACCAATGAAAACGACGTCCTGCATCGGTTGATGAGCCAGAACCTGTACGAAGTTCACCCGCTCAAGCACACCATCACGCCATCCATGGACATTGCTGTATCGTCCAACTTTGAGCGTCTGTTGTTTGACCTGTACGATCGCGACGGCGCCGCTCTGGCCGACCTGATGGGCCGGATGAATGCCAAAACCGAAGTGGTCTCCCTCGACGCAGACAAGCTGGCCAGCGCCCGCCAGTTGTTCGACAGCCTCGCGGTGGATCAGGATGCCACCATTGCAACGATGCAACAGGTCTTTGCCGAAACCGGCTACCTGCTGGACCCGCATACCGCCATTGGTGTGAAAGCCGCTCGGGAATGCCGTCGCAACCCCCGGATTCCGATGATCACATTGGGCACCGCGCATCCGGTGAAATTCGAAGAAGCGGTCCAGCGCGCCGGATTCGAAATGCCCAAACTGCCGCATCATCTAACCGATCTGATGGAACGCGAAGAGCGGTTGAGCGTATTACCTGCCGATCTGGCCACCGTGCACGCATTTATTGCCAGCCACACCTTCAAAGACTGATTGGCTTGCCAGCGGGCACCAGCGTGCCCGCTGCCTGGTTTCTTATCACTTGACCATCGACCACTGGACTGCTGTGCAGATTATGGTAACGGTGGTACATCTGACATTCCGAGTTTGACTCTCTTCCCCCGAGGCTTGCCATGCAGTACGTATCCCTGAACGACTTTAAATGGGGCTGGATTTTCCGTCATCGTGAATTACCGATCGATTCTGAGACGTTGGCGCTGATTCGCCCGCTCGACAAGGCCTCAGCCAACCAGTTCTGGAAAACCCATATCAGCAAGGAAGCGGCGCATGCCAGCCACTTTCTAGGTGATGACTGGCCATCCAAAAAAGGTATCTGGCAGCCGAAGGCAAACTGGCAGAATGCCTGGGAAGCCGACGAAAACAGCATGCCGGAAGACCTGGCGCAGCATATTCACTGGGAGACCAACGTCACCGTCTTTTTTTGTTACGACGTCGATCATATTGTCCAGACGCGCTGGGATATATTTCAGCAACACTGGAAGAATTTTCTTTTTGTTGATGACCAGCCAATGTTACTGGGAAAGAGTCGTGATGAAGTGGTGTGGTTTTTTAATGATGGCTTATATCAAACAGGAACTCGTCCTAAACGGTGATGGTTTTCAAATGATAAGGCGATTGAGTTTTATTGATATAAAATTGTTTAAAATCAATAACTTGTTTGTTTTGCTACAAAATTGAAAATTCAATAATATTGGTAGGTGCAAACTTATTTATAACGTAAATATTGCATTTACAGACTTGCCGACCAGCCTTTTGATACCTAGACTTGGCATCAATGTAATCACGACAAGGATTAGGGGCTTATGAAAGGCGATAGCAAGGTTATTGAATACCTGAACCAGGTGTTAACCATTGAGCTGACTTCGATCAACCAGTATTTCCTGCATGCCCGCATGTATAAGAACTGGGGTTTCGAAGCACTCGACAAAAAATGCTTCAAAAAATCCATCAAGGATATGAAACAGGCTGATGAACTGATTGAACGCGTACTGTTTCTGGAAGGCCTGCCTAATCTGCAGAAACTGAATCGTCTGCGCATCGGTGAAAGCCCGGCCGAGATGTTGCAGTGCGACATGGACCAGATCGTCGAACAGCTGGCGCTGCTGCGTGAAGCCATCGCCTACTGTGAATCGGTCAAGGACTTCGTCAGTCGCGAAGTACTGGAAGAAATCACCGAGTACGAAGAAGAGCATCTGGACTGGATCGAAACCCAGCAGCATCTGATCGCCAACACCGGTATCGAAAACTATCTGCAGTCCATGATGAGCGACGACTAAGGGGAACACCATGAAAGGCAATCAACAGGTTATTGAAAAACTGAACGAACTGCTGGCGGGTGAACTCACTGCCATGGACCAGTACTTTGTTCACTCTTGCATGTATCAGGACTGGGGCCTGGACAAGCTGTACGTCCGTATCTCCCACGAATTTGATGACGAAAAACAACACGCTGCCGACCTGATTGAACGTATCCTGTTCCTCGAAGGCACACCCGATATGGTTACCCGTACACCGATTCACGTTGGTAACGATGTACCGACCATGTTGCAGAATGACCTGAATCTCGAATATCAGGTGGTGGCCGATGTTCGTGAGGTGATGGCTTATTGCGAGTCGGTTCAGGATTATGTAACGCGTGATATCTTGCTGAAAATGCTGGATGACACCGAAGTGGACCACGCTTACTGGCTGGAAAAACAGCTGGGCCTGATCAAGCGCATCGGCTTGCAGAACTACCTGCAATCACAAATGGATGCCCCTGCTGCCTGAGGACGCGATGCCCGCAGCTGCTGTCCGCTTTGACAGGACTGCGCCAACTCAAGCACGATTCAAAACAGCCCCTTGTTGAGCGATCAACCTGGGGCTGTTTTTTTGCCATCAAAATAAAGGGTTAGCCAGGAACCGATATGAACGAAATTCGATTTTCTACAGAACAAAAATCACACATGGCAGCCAAAGTGAAAAAATACTTCAACGACGAGCTGCAGCAAGACATTGGCAGCTTTGATGCCGAGTTTCTGATTGATTTTTTTGCCCGTGAAATCGGCCCGTATTACTACAATCGCGGTTTGCAAGACAGCCAGCAGCTGCTGCATGAAAAGATGGAAGAAGTGGGCTATTTGCTGCAAGAGCTGGAACAGCCAGAGGGGGAGTGAAATCCTCTATTAAGACACCAAATCCCTATTAAGACACCCACTAAACAATCCTACTATTGAGACACCCATCAACTCGACAATCCATTGAGACACCCATCAATCAAGCAATAACAATCCATTAAGACACCCACCAATCAAGTACTTTTGCCTGATTCCATTGCCGCGTCGCGATGTCATAATTGAAAATCATCAACTTCACGGACGGAGTTCGACTATGCCCAAGCCTCGTAAACAACAGGTCTCGATTGAGGCCACTCCTTATTACCACTGCGTTTCCCGCTGTGTACGTCGCGCTTATCTGTGTGGAACAGATTCAGTGTCTAGCCAGAGTTACGAACATCGGCGAGGCTGGCTGGAAGAGCGTATTCTGGCGTTACCGCAAATATTCGCCATCCAGGTTGCGGCTTATGCAGTGATGTCGAATCACTACCACGTGGTGCTGTTTATCGATACCTGGCAGGCTCAGGCCTGGAGCGATATGGACGTTGTGCTGCGCTGGCATCAGCTGTTCAAGGGCAATGCGCTGTCGCAGCGGTTTGTGCAGGAAGAATTGCTCTCAGAGCCGGAGCAGCAGCGGTTGTCGATTCTGATTGAGGAATGGCGCTCCCGATTGTCGGATATCAGCTGGTTTATGCGCGTGTTAAACGAAGCCATTGCCCGCGAGGCGAATGCGGAAGACGACTGCTCCGGGCGATTCTGGGAAGGTCGTTTCAAGTCCCAGGCATTGCTCGACGAAGCGGCGTTACTCAGTTGCATGGCTTACGTGGATTTAAATCCGGTGAGAGCGAAAATTGCCGCGACGCTTGAAACCTCCGATCACACATCCGTTAGCCGTCGAATCAATGACGCAACAACGACGGTGAATACCGATGCCATCGAACGGCAATCTTCCGGGCTTTTGCCATTTGTTGGCCACCCGAAACAGAATTCACCCGTGGGTATCCAGATGCCGTTGAGTGACTATCTGGCGTTAGTTGATGCAACCGGGCGGATAGCTCGCGGCGATAAACGTGGCGCGATTGATACAAGCTTATCGCCGATCCTCAGCCGAATTGGCCTAGATGACAATCAGTGGCTGACCATTAGTCAGCAATTCGAGCAGTGCTTCACAACCTTTGTTGGTAGCGAATCCAATGTTCGTTCTGCCTGCGAACGACTCGGTTACAAACGACCGACCGGGATAGCACCAGCCAGGAAGCTGTTGGCGGGCTGATCCGAATCACTCACCGCGAATTTCCCAAACCAGGTACGACGATCAGAGACATACTCTGAGGCTTGATCACGCGCAACGATCAAGATTTATCCTTTTTATCACTAGTTCGCCCTGCCAATGACCACCAAAAACAGGCAGATTAGTCTGGCAAAGCCTGAAGTGGGATACCGCAGCTTGAAAATAAAAGTGGGTGTCCCAATTTATTCCGGTGTCCCAATTTCAGCCAATTTCACCGGAAAATAAAAGTGGGTGTCCTAGTTAAAAAGATGTCCCTGACCAGAGTGGCTCAGGGCAAGCCGGTCATCAGTAGTTTGATCCCGTAGGACATCGAAAAAACGGCGGTAAAACCGATTAAATACAGCAGTAAAAACCATTGCCAGGATTTAAGCCTGGCTATCTTGTTTTTAATAGTGGTTACATCCATTAATAACCCTCCTGATAATCTTCTACCTTGCCGGAAAATACCCGGTAACCCCATAAGGTATAAAGGCAAATCAGCGGGATAAAAATACACACGCCGGGTAATAAAAAGTACAGGCTGCTGTCGGGGGATGCTGCTGCCATAAAGGTTAGCTGGCCCGGTATCAGATAGGGAAACAGACCAACAACCAATCCGGCAAAGCTGAGCAAAAAGATGATGGCGGCACACCAGAAGGGGCGGCTTTCGTGTTGGTGGTTGTGCAGTCCTCGCCAGGCGAATAATGCTGCCACAAAGGTCAGTATCGGCAGTGGCGACAACAATAAAAAGTGGTTGTCGGTAAACCAGCGATCCCTTATAGCTGGCTGACTGATTACGGTCCATAAACTCACTGCCACCATGGCGAACAGGGTGGTCATCAGCAGGTATTTTCCCAGTTTGGCGGCGTGTTGCTGAATCTGGCCACGACTTTTCATATAGAGATAGCAGGCGGCTAATAAAGCGTAACCTGCCATAACCGCAAAGCCCGTCAATACCGAAAAGGGTGTTAGCCAATGCAGGCTCGACAGGCTGTGACTACCTGCTGGAATACCTTGCACCAGAGAGCCTAGCAGCATGCCCTGGCAAAAAGCGGCAATGGCAGAACCGGCGCTGAAGGCAAAATCCCAATAGGGTCGCGAGGTGTCGGATTTGAAACGATATTCAAACGCCACTCCCCGGAAAATCAGCGCAAACAGCATCAGCATAATCGGCAGGTAAAATACCGTGGTAATCGCGGCATAGGCAGCAGGGAAGGCTGCAAATAGCATGACGCCGCCAAATACCAGCCAGGTTTCATTACCGTCCCAGACGTGTGAGATGGAGCGCATCAGGTGGTCACGTTCACCATCCTGATCAAACCAGGGGTAGAGAATGCCGATCCCCAGGTCAAAGCCATCCAGCAACACATACATAAAGATGGAAAATCCCAATAACAGGAAATAGAACAAGGCCAGATCCATTATTTTGCTCCTCGTTCTTGTTGGTTCAGGTTTTTGACCCAGGCGAGGGCATAGCCGGGGGCATCCATACCAATCAACTGTTCTTCCAGTGCGTTCATGGTGGGTGGGCCTTTTTTAATCAATTTGCGCATGAAGTAGAGGTAAACACCCAGCAGGGAGGTATAGATCAACACAAACATGATCAGCGTGAACAACACCCGCTCGGCTGGTAGTGGCGATACGATGTCTGCGGTACGCACCAGGTTATAAACAATCCAGGGCTGGCGACCGACTTCCACCACGTACCAGCCAGCGAGCACCGCAATCACTCCACTGGGAGTAAACAGCGTTACCAGTGCCAGAAAGGGTTTGCTCTCAAACAAGCGCTCTTTGCGACGTAAAGCCAGCGCCAGCAGGGCAATACAGATCATGCCGAAGCCAATACCGACCATTACCCGGAATGACCAGAACACCAGTGGTACGTTGGGACGATCTGCTGCCGGTACGGCTTTCAGGCCTTGCAGCGCGCCATCCCAGCTATGGGTCAACAGCAGGCTGCCAAGGTTTGGAATCGCAATTTCATAATCGTTGGATTCGGTGGCCATGTTCGGCATGGCAAACAGCAGTAGTGGTACGTTGTTTTCTTCCGCAGGCCAAATGCCCTCAATCGCCGCCAGCTTGGTTGGCTGGTGCTCCTTGACGCTCAAGCCGTGCATATCACCCACCCATGCTTGTAATGGCGTCAAGACCAGAGCGAACCACATGCACATGGACAAGCCTTTGCGGGCGAAGGGAATATGCTGTTTTTTTAACAGGTAGTAAGCACTGATACCGGCGACCACAAAGGTGGCGGTGATCAACGAGGCCATCAGCATATGCATCAGGCGGTAAGGCATGGAGGGGTTGAAGATGACTTCCATCCAGCTGGCCACCTCAAAGTGGCCATCGACAATGATGTAACCGGCAGGGGTTTGCATCCAGGAGTTGGCAACAATAATCCAGAATGCGGAAAACCAGGTGCCGACCATCACCACCGTGGTGGCAAAGAAGTGCAGTTTGCGGCCAACCCGCTGCCAGCCAAATAGCATCACCCCAAGAAAACCGGCTTCCATAAAAAAGGCCGTTAGCACTTCATAAGCCATTAATGGCCCTAATACTGCGCCAGTCATTTCCGAAAACCTGGAAAAATTGGTGCCGAATTCATAGGATAAAACAATACCGGATACGACGCCCATACCAAAGGTAATGGCAAAGGGTTTTATCCAGAATTTGGCCAGTTGCAAGTAATAAGGGTTGTGGGTTTTTAACCATAAACCTTCCCAGATAGCAATTAATGTGGCCAGGCCAATAGTAATGCTGGGGAAGATAATATGAAAGCTCACCGTAAAGGCGAACTGCAATCTGGATAATAGAGCGACGTCGAGATCCATAGCCATTCCAATAGTGTTAAACCAGAGCTTTTAATATTTTATAAAAAACAAAAGCCGTGAATGATAAAAATGATTGATCAAGTCGTCCGCTAGTTGGCCTTGTTGCTGGCCAGCGTGCGCATTTTCTGGATGGCCAAAGGAAATAATGCCAAACCAGCAATGCTGAACAGTGCGATGACTTCCGTCATGAAAAATCCAGTATTCATTTTGCTTTCTCCAAAAACAGATAAAATTTTGAGATAGATCAAGAAATATGATTTGCTTACAAGCAATCGATAGGCCAATTTTTATTGGTTTTTATCTTGTTGATTTTTAAGGATAAAAATTAATTTTTGTGTGAATTGTAAAGTAAGTTTACGATTGTTTGCTATGGTGGTGTAAGCGAGGTTGACAGTTTGAAGCTCTCATTGATGTTTGAAATCGCCATGTTGGTCTCCAGTGTTTGCGGTTTTTTGGTCGCGGCCTGGCTACTCTGGCGTGCTCGCAAACAAAGCGACCTGCAAGCCTTGGCTGGTTTTGCCATCATGATGGCGGTGTGGTGTTTTGGCCATGTGGTGCTGTTTCATGGTTATGAACGTATTGGTATTTATATAATTCTGGCCAATCCACTGATGCCTACTTTTTTCCTGCACTTTGCGATTCGGTTTGTAAACTCCGGTGCTGCCAGAGAAGATAAACTTGATCGTCTTTATCAAACGGTTCCCTGGTTTTATGCCACCAGTATTGCCGTGGTATTACAAAGCTGGTGGGTGGGTGCCGGAGATTCTATTGGCACCTTGGATATCCGTTACTTTTTTGTCTTTACCGACGTGGGTGTCTGGAATTTATCTTATACCGTACTGATCGGTATACTGGCACACGCAGTATTATTGTTTGGCTGGTATCGTCATTCGGGTAATAAAAAGCGATCGATTCTGGCGATGTTTGGTGTAGGAGCCTGGGGGCTGCTACTGGCTACCAGCTTTGTTTTTCCTTCTTTTGGCATCAGCTGGTTTCCCTATCCGATGTTGCTGCTGCCTACCTACTTGCTGCTGCTGGTGTATGCCGTGGTGCGTTATCAGATTCTGTCGGTCAATGCTTTTGCCAACCGGGCACTGTTGTGGGTGTCCATGATGTTGGTGATTCTGTGTCTGATTGCGGTGATCGGGGTGGTGTCCGGGCGTATCGGTTTACAGGCATTGGCGAATGTGCCCAGTTGGCAACTGTGGTTGTATTCGTTGCTGGTATTGGTGGTGGCTGCATTTATCTATCAGCCGTTAAGTCGGATGGTATCGCGGTTGATTTATCCGGGGGCTTCGCTGAACGAAACCGTGCTGGAGACTTGGTCAACCCGGTTAAAGGAAGCGGAAGACTGGTCTCAGCTGGTCAGTCTGGGTGAGCAGTTGCTCTCACAACAAATACGCCACAAGGTCGCTATCCAACTGGATAAGCCGGTTCCGATGGAGCCATCCCACCACACTGCGTTGGCGCTGCGGCTATCACGATCAGCGTCTGGCTGGCATTTTGTGTTGGTGGGTTGGGACGATGCCAGCCCTGGTATGCGTCTGACGGCGGAAGTGTTTGCGTCGCTGTTCTCGACCAGTTGTGGTTTGTTGGAGCATTCGCTGGCGCTGGCGGCGGCGGAGCGTAAACGGCTGGATGAACAGCACCTGGTCGAGCTGGGTAGCCTGTCGGCAGCGATGGCGCATGAGTTGCGTAATCCCCTGAATATCATTGCGATGGCGGCTTATGATGCACCTGCTGCCACCCGCCAGCATATTCAAACCCAGCTTAAGAGAGCAGACCGGCTGGTCAGCGATATGCTGGTGTATTCCGGCGGTCTGACTCTGCAAGTCAGCGTTATTCCCTTGCGGGCGTTAGTGGCGAATGTCTTGGCGCAAGCTCCGTCCGACGGAGTGGTGTGTGAGCTGAAAATCGCCGAGACACTTGAGCTGGAAGGGGACCCGCAACGACTGCAGCAGGTGTTTATTAACCTGATCGATAATGCCCTGTCGTTCCTGCGTAATGCGGCCGACGGCCACTTGTGTATCGAGGCTGAGAAAGAGGGGCAATATCTGCTGGTGCGCGTTCACAACAACGGGCCGGAAGTGGATGCCGGACTGCAAGGGGATGCTCTGTTTCAGCCATTTGTCACTCGGCGGGCAGGCGGCAGTGGTCTGGGGTTGGCGATTGTGCGGCGTATTGTCGATGCCCATCAAGGCCAGATTTATCACCGCAAGGATAGCGATTGGCCGGTAACGTTTGAGCTGCGGTTACCGTGCCGCCCGGCAACAGCATCTGCTGTCGGACCGGCTGCCGTGGTTACACAGAATAATGACTTTTTGCCAGAGCAACTTTTATGACACGTGCCAAGACACAACAACGCATATTACTGGTGGATGACGAGCCGGCATTTCGGGAGCTGGCCAGTCGCTGGTTGGCGAATCAGGGTTATCACGTCAAAACTGCCGTCAGCCTGGACGATGCCCGTCAGGCGCTGGTGTCGTTTGAGGCTGACCTGGTGTTACTGGATTTATCCATGCCGCCGCTGTTTGACCCCCAGGTTACCCTGGCGGCGATGGCTGACTTTGACGGTCGGCCAGTGATTATTATCACCGGCCATGCCGATCGTGATCTGGCGCTGCAAGCGGTGGCGCAAGGAGCGTGGGATTTTATCGCCAAGCCGATTGATCCTGACATGCTGGCGGTGGTGGTGCGGCGGGCGCTGATCAAGACGACGCTGGAGCGAGAGCTACAGCAGCTGAAACAGTCCAGCCAGCAGCCATCAGGGGCGGCGGCCTATCTGGGCCTTTCGGCCAGTGCACAAAAAGTGCGGGCCTTGATTGAGCGTATCGCGCCCACGGACGTGCGGGTGCTGGTCACCGGGCCATCAGGAACGGGCAAGGAAGTGATCTCGCGGGCATTACACGACCTGAGTCATCGCTCGGACAAGCCTTTTGTATCGGTGCATTGTGGAGCGATACCGGCCGACTTGCTGGAAAGTGAATTGTTTGGCTACGTCAAAGGCGCGTTTACCGGAGCCGAAAAAGACAAGGCCGGTTTGTTAAGCCTGGCCGATGGCGGCACATTGTTTCTGGATGAAATTGGTGAAATGCCATTGGCAATGCAGGTGAAGTTATTACGCGTGTTGCAGGAAGGCACGTTTTTCCCGGTGGGAGGGCGCGAGCAAAAACACATCGATATCCGGGTGGTCTCTGCCACCAATGCCGATTTGGCCGAAAAGGTACGCGGTGCTGAATTTCGCGAAGATCTGTATTACCGCATTAAAGGCGTCAATATAGAAACCCGGCCACTGTCGGAGCGACAGGAAGATGTACCGGTATTGCTGCAGGCATTCCTGTCGCGTTTGCAGCAACAGCAAGGTAAAAGCTGGCAGCTCAGCCCGGAGGCGATGCACTGGTTCCGGAGCCAGACCTGGCCTGGTAATGTTCGGGAATTAAGGAATGCCCTCGAAAGCGTGGCGTCCATTTGCCCAGAAGGGCAAATTACCCTGGAGGATATTCAGCTGCTGTATCCTGCGACGGCAGGAGCGGTGGCCGGAAATCCGGCGTCCGCCATCGAGTGTGCGGTCGCTGACGTGCCTCTCAGTGAAGCGAGCCTGGATGAGCAGGTCAGGGCGCTGGAGATCCGACTGATCGGGCAGGCGCTGTTGCAATGTAGCGGCAACCGTACCCGGGCCGCCCGGCAATTGGGTATCTCCCGGCAAGGGTTGATCAAGAAAATAGAACGTTATGGGCTATAGGCCTGCGGCTGGTGACGTTGCCATCAGGCTGACTTGACCTGATCGTGCCAGTCTGATCGGGCAAAAATCACCCCTTCAACGGCGAGGACATTGCCGTTACTGCTATAGACGCCATGGCCTTTTTCCGTGACATGGTTCATCTGGCCGCTGGTATGAAACAGCCGATAGTTCAGTTCAAAGCTGCGGCGCTGTGACAGGGCTTCCTGTACCTGCTGCCAAACGTAGTCGACGTCCGCCGGATGAATCAGCCTGCCATAACTTTTCTGAGTCATTCTGACCAGATCGTCGGCACTGTACCCTGTCAGGGCCAGACAGCCTTCGCTGACGTATTCCATGGTCCAGTCGCGGTCGTTACGAGAGCGGTAAATCATTGTCGGCAGGCGCGACACCAGAGCATTGAGGCCACGCTGGGTCGCACGGTTTTGCTGGTCTTCCTGCTCCTGAAGAGAGATATCACACAGGGTGGCAGAATATTGCCGGGTCTTTGGTGATTGTGGCCCCAGGGTTTGCAGGCGTAATTCACACCAGAGTGGCTGCCGGTCCGGGCTGGCGAGGCGTAACTTGAGCGGCGGATACGGGCCACTGGCAGTCAGGTCGCTGCTGCCGTTAAGCAGCTGTAGCCAGGCGGCGCGATCCTGCGGGTGCAGAAAATCAGCCAGTGGTTGGTTCAGGCTACTCGTAATGGTGTGGCCACTCAGTTGCTGCCAGGCCTGGTTGGCGTAGGTCAGGCGGCCGAGCTGGTCGAGCTGCAAGACGGCATCGCTCAGGCTGTCGAGCAACTGTTGCAGATCGGTCGTCGCAGACTCCGCGTGCCGCAATGATCGGGACTGACGGCGCAGCCAGCTCACAGCGTCAGGCTCACGGCATCCGGGTGCTGGTGTACCCAGGCAGCCAGCTCCAGCCGCGAATGCAGATTCAGTTTACGCAGCAGGCTTTTGACATAGACCTTGACGGTGCCGTCGCTGATCCCCAGTTCGCGGGCAATCAGTTTGTTGTTCAGCCCTTGGGCAATCAGGGTCAGGGTCTGGCGCTCTCGTGCTGTCAGATCAACGCCGCCAGGGAGCCGTGTGTCGGATTCGGTGGTGGCAGGGCTGATATCCTGGTCGCCTGGCCCTGGTTGCCGGAAGGCTTGAGCCAGCAGGGTGACGCTGTGATTGTTGAGGGCGACTTCGCCACTTAACACCCCGTCCAGCTGGGACAGCATGTCGTCGGGGGCGGTGTCTTTCATCAGATAGCCATCAGCACCACTGCTGAGGGCTTCAAACAGGTCGCTGTCATGCTCGGAGGCAGTAATCACCACTACCTTGGTATCGATCTCGTGCTGGCGAATCTGACGAAGTAAATCGAGGCCGCTGATTGCTGGCATATTGAGGTCGAGCAGTACCAGCTGTGGCCGATGTTGCGCCAGCACGGCCAGCAGGTCGCCACCGTGTTCGAGGTCGGCGGCAACGCTGAATTGGTCGCTGTCGTTCAGCAGCTGGACAACACCACGGCGAAACAATGGGTGGTCATCAACCACCACCACACGGGCGGCAGCCTGGGGGATGGATGAGTGGCCGGGTGGACTACCAGGTGTCATACCGGATGACGGAGTCATAATGCTATTTCCGAAAGGATGGTTCAGCCAGGCGGTCGTGTCGGGCCTGAGTGAGTGGATGGGTCAGTGGCAGCTGCAAGCGGACACAAGTACCGCTGGGCTGGCGGGAACCGATCGTCAGGCTGGCACCGATACGCTGTGCCCGCTCCTGCATGATCTGTAGCCCGAAGCTGCCATTGTTGGCGGCTGCCTGAATGCCGCGCCCATTATCTTCTATCGCACAAACCAGTGTGCCGTCTGCTTCCTGATAGAGACGAATACGGGCATGACTGGCATGAGCGTGGCGCACCAGATTACACACAGATTCCCGCACAATATAGAGCAACTGGGTGGCCTGGTGGTCATCCAGTGGCAGATTTTCGCAACGATTATCCAGCTCAAACACCAGTGCTGAACGCTCTTCAAATTCTTCTACCAGCTGATTGAGCTCATTACCGAGTTCACTGGCCAACGTTGACAGGCGGGAAGTTGCAATCAGTTCCCGGGTCTGGCGATAGGCAAACAGACATTGCTCGGAGAGGTCCTGGGCTTCAGGTAACAAAGCTGACAGTTCGGCACTGTTATCGCAGCGTTTGGCCAAGCGGGCGCTGCTCATGCGCAGGTATCCCAGTACCTGGGCGACAGAGTCATGTAATTCGGCGGCGTGCCACTGGCGCTCATCTTTCAGTGCTTGTTGCAGCCGTTGTTGCTGTTGCTGCCAGCCATTCAGGCCACGACACAGTTGCTCGCCGAGCAGCGACAGGCATTGCTCCAGCGATTCCTGGTCTCGGGATTTGATGTGTTGTCCGTTCACCAGCAACCAGGCTGTCCCTTGTTTCAGGGACAGGGATTGCATCCGGTGGCCAGCAGGCAACAGCACATGGACAGGGTCGCTAACCGGAGTGATCTCCGTGCTATTGGCCAGCATGACGCAGCGGTAACCGTTGTCCTGGCTACCGGGTAACCACAGTGCTTGCAACAGGCTGTCGGGGCGGGTCGGATGAAACTGCTGTTGCAACCAGGATTGTAGTGGCACCAGCAGTGTGGCCAGTTCGGTTGCCGGCTGAGTGCAGCTGGAGATATCGCAAGCGAGATCAGGCAGCAGGCGCTGAGTAAATTCCGGTGCATCGGCAGGCACAGGTCGGGGAGTGATGTAACGGCTTTGTTGTGATGAAATCACCCATTCCAACAAGCGCTGCAGTCGGCCAGATATTGGCTGGGCCATGCCATTCGATTGAATCACTGTCATCGAATTTCCCTCCGATTATGGTCCCGGCCGCGACGTGATCGACGACCAGAGGATACCTTTGGGCAAGACAGGTAGCAGGTGCTGTGCCAGTTTCGATATTTTGGCTGATATTTGTCCCGTTATATCCCCCTTGATAAGGAATATTCTCAAGTGAGTATCCCTTCCTGAGTATTGAGACCAACAATCCCTTGAGTAAATATTTTTAACCGAAGGGAAACAGCAACACCCGCTCTGTTTCCACCATTTGTTAACCAGGCTTTGTGTATGTCTGACGGCGAATATGCACCAGAGTGACTCCGGACGGCCGGAATTGCACTGGGTTGACGCACAGAATGACGTGAGAGCCAGCAGGAGTTGTTATGGCGTTTGCTTTGCAACCACAGACTCAATCCCGGATTCCAGACCATTGTCGCCGTTATCGGCTGTGTGGCCAGATGGTGTTGCGATTGCTGTTACGACCAGGGGATACCCTGATACTGAGCGGCAGCGACCCACTGCAAGGCGTCGAGATCATTCGTTGTGATGACGTGTCAGCGCCGGCGCTGACCGCCAACGATAGTACCCTGGCGCTGACACCGGTTGTGGCCGATGGCACCCTGAGTCTGCTGGAGCAGGGCGACAGCCGCTCGCTGCAGGCTCGTCAGCAGTTGCAAGACTGGCAGGTGGCCGGGCATCTGAGTGATGTGCTGAGCATCCCTGCCGAGACCATCATGGCCGGCTGCACCTTGACCGCGCACCGGGAACAGACCCTGGTGGTGGTGGCCCCGGCGGCCCCGATGGCGGTGGATAGCCAGATCGCCCCCGGAGAAGTGGAAATTGGCCACGGCAGCACGCGATTTGCGGGTAACCTGCCGGAACCGTTGGCACCACCGGTACAGGATTTACATATTCCCGACAGCACAGCCCGGGCCTATACCGTCAAGGCCGGGCAATGGATTCAGGTGATTGATGTCGAGGGCAAGCAAAGCTCCGATTTTATCGCCTTTGACCTGGACGCTGTAGAAGCCGCCAGACGTGGTGAAATATCTCCGCATGACATTCCCATGCTGGATGCTGTGGCGACCCGTACCATGATGGGGCACAGCTTGCCGACGCCGGGTCTGCACTCGCGTTTTTATGACCAGAATCTGAAAATCATGCTGGAAGTGGTGCAAGACACCGTCGGTCGCCACGACAGCTTTATGCTGGCCTGTACGCCACGTTTTTATGAAGACGCCGGTTATTTTGGTCATGCCAGCTGTACCGACAATTTCAATACCCAGCTGCGCGACTGGCAGATTGCCCCCCGGGCTGGCTGGCCTGCGATCAATTTCTTTTTTAATACCACTGTCAGTGACTGTGGTGCGGTGTATGGCGAGGAACCCTGGTCGCGGCCGGGGGATTACGTCCTGATGCAGGCACAGCGCGATTTGCTGTGTCTCAGTTCCGCCTGTCCTGATGATGTTGACTCCGCCAATGGCTGGTGCCCGACCGATATTCACGTCCGGGTTTACGATGCCGAGCAAACTTTTCCACGATCTGTCGCCTGGCGGGATATTCCCGAGGAGCTTCCACGTATGACTCAGCAAACCGGTTTCCATTCCCGCACTTCCGCCCTGACCACACACTTCGGTGAGTACAAGGGTTTTTGGCTGGCTGACGAATATTCCGGCTGGGGTGCCACTGCCGAATACCTCGCCTGTCGCGAACGGGTGGCGATGATCGACCTGACCGCGTTACGCAAATTTGAAGTGGTTGGCCCGGATGCCGAACGGCTGTTACAGCTGGCGCTGACCCGTAATGTCCGGCGGCTGTCGGTGGGAGAGATCTCCTACACCGCGCTGTGTCATGTGACCGGTGGCATGATCGATGACGGCACCGTGTTCCGCATGGGGCCGCAGGCATTCCGACTGGTGACGGGTGATTCGTTTGTCTGCACCTGGCTGAAGCAACTGGCCAGTGAGCACCAGTTTGCCGTGCGGGTACAAGAATCCACCAGTCAGTTACACAACGTCGCCGTACAAGGCCCCAATAGCCGTGAGCTGCTCAGCCAACTGATCTGGACGCCGGAGCATCAGCCGGATATTGCCGACCTGGCCTGGTTCCACTTCACCATCGGTCGTCTGGGTGGCGAGAGCGGACAACCGGTCATGGTGTCGCGTACCGGTTACACCGGTGAACTGGGTTTTGAAGTCTGGACCCACCCGGACGATGCCCCGGCCATCTGGGACGCCATCTGGGAAGCTGGACAAGCGTTCGATATTGCACCGATGGGGCTGCTGGCACTGGATATGCTGCGTATCGAAGCCGGACTGATTTTTGCCGGTTATGAATTTTGCCCACAAACCAGCCCTTACGAAGCCGGTATCGGCTTTACCGTCCCGATGAAAACCAAGGAAGAAGATTTTATCGGCCGGGCGGCGCTGGCGCGTCAGGCACCGGAAAGTCGCCAGAAACTGGTCGGGCTGCTGATCGACAGTACCGAGACCGTCAGCCACGGTGACGAGGTGTATTTCCCACTCGCCAAAGGCGGCCGTTTCCCGGTCGGCGTGGTGACCAGCGCGACCTTCTCGCCGTTGCTGAAACAGCAAATTGCCCTGTGCCGGGTGGCACCAGATGCCGCTGCGCCCGGAACCGACCTGGAGGTCGGCCAGCTTGACGGGGTGCAAAAACGTATTCCGGCGATGGTCACGACCACCCCGTTTTATGACCCTGAGCGCACCCGGGTACGCTCCTGATCGGCTTATTGTGAACGCAGAATAATGAATGACTGTGAGAGTACAACCATGTCAATGACCCACTTTTCACAAGCGATCAAAACGCCGCAAGCGGGAATCAGCCGCCCCGGTATCCATACCTGGTTGCAGGGTGTCAGCCAGTTGGACGATACCGACAAGGCCCGCTTGGACGGCTGCTCGCGTATGGAAAAATCCGATGAGCCGCTGGTTTGTGAATACACCGACCATGAGATGAAAATCATCGTCGAAGGCGGCATGGTCATTAGTGATGAAACCGGTTACCGCGTTGAAGCCAAAGTGGGTGACGTTTTTTATTTTGAAAAAGGCAGCATCATCACCTTTAACCCACCGAGCGATGGCACAGGTTGTTTCTTTGGCCAGCGCCGTGAAGGTGGTGGTTGAGCTGCTGCTCACACCCGCATCCCCGTCGCCGGATAACACTGGCAGGCGGACGTCTGTGAATGAACACTGGAGCCAGCGATGACCCCGACCGAATCGATTGAGCTAGACGAACGAATCAAAAGCCGCCCGTCCTATAAACCACTGACCTTGCTCAGTGGCAAACAGTGGCAAATATTTATTGCCCAGAATGAAGACCAGCAAGGCCTGAAACAAATGCATGATGAATGTGTTTCGATCGCCGACCCTGACAATACCGTTCTTTGGGTGGTGGTTGGTGACGACCAGGCGGAGAGCTTCAAACTGTTAGAGGATGCTCCGGTAGCCGCTGCGGTATACGTCGCTGGTGATGAACCCTTCCTCTGGGATTGCCGGAATACCCTGTTGGGGATGGACTTTGCTCCCGATCAGATTCAGTTGATGGCGCCCAGCAGTCATCGCCGTCGCCTGTTTTGCACCCACTGTTACACCCTGATGGAAGACGTCACGCACTCACCGCATACCTGTTCGGGTTGTGGTGAACAGTTGCTGGTACGGGATCATTTCTCGCGCCTGTACGGTGCTTACGTTGGCGTATCGATTAATGCCGAAGATCGCAGCGAGACTTTCGAACCTGAGGAGATGCAGTAATGACAGCCAATACCCCCAGCCATCATCTTATGGTCCGCGTCAGTGATATGAAGCTGGTCGCACCGACCATCAAGGAATTTACCCTGGTTGCCGTCGACGGCGCTTTGTCGCCGTTTTCTCCCGGTTCCCACGTCGTGGTGACCATGTCGGGCACCGATGCCAATGGCAAAGCCAAAAAGTGGAAAAATGCTTACTCGCTACTGAGTGATCCAAGCAACACCGAGGCGTATAAAATTGCCGTCCGCTTGCAGGAAGTCTCCCGAGGTGGCTCCGAATTCATGCACAGCCAGGTACAGATTGGCGACGTACTGGAAATTACCCCGCCGGCCAACCTGTTTGCACCGCTCTGGCGGGCCAAGAAACACCTGCTGATTGCCGGTGGTGTGGGCATCACACCGTTTATGTCCTACTTGCCGGAAATGCAGCGTCAGGGTGCCAATTTTGAATTGCACTACTGCTACCGTGGCAAGCAGACCGGCGCGTATGCCGACCAGCTGCAACAACAGCTGGGTGATGCCTGTGTGCGTTACGACGCCGATGCCGGTAATCGCTGTGATCTGACGGCGTTGCTCAAGCAGCAGCCACGCGGCACCCATATTTACATCTGTGGCCCAGAGCTGCTGATTGAAGGCGTGCGGCAGAACGCTGCCCAGATCGGTTACCCGGCGAGCCTGATTCACTTTGAAGAATTTGCCGCGCCGCAACCTGGTGAACCCTTCAGCGTGACGCTAAAACGCAGCGGTCAAACCATCGATATCGGTGCCGAAGAAAGCTTGCTCGAAGCGCTTGAGGCTGCGGATCTCGAGATCCCCAATATGTGCCGGGGCGGGGTCTGTGGCCAATGCCAGACCAAAGTACTCGAAGGCGATGTTGAGCACCGGGATAATTACCTCGGAGCCGCAGAGAAAGCCGATTGCATCATGCCGTGTGTATCACGAGCCAAAAGCAAAACCCTGGTGTTGGATCTATAGTCCAAGATTGTCATAACCAATCACCAGAACAAGAACAGGGCATTTGCCCATCAGGGCCAATGCCAACCAAGAGGGATACGTAATGCGTGTGACACCGACCAAACTTGAAACTTTCCGGGACGATTTTACTTACACAAACAGTGAATTTGCCATTCAGCGTTTTCCGTTCCCTTTTCCGGAAGATCAATACAGCTACACGGTGAATATCGAGCCACATGCTCTGCCGGGAGAGCCGGACAGTGTGTATGAACATCTGTTCGATGTTGATGAACACTACCTGTCAGAAATGCACGAGCGCGGCCTGGTACTGGCTGAAAGCCCAAAACGCTGCTTGGCCATGCCGCATATGGATCTGGCCTGCTGGGATTTGATCGAGCGTGCCATGAACGCCTTGTCGGCGGATTACCCGGACTGGTTCAAACTCAGCAAAGAGGGTGACCAGTGGCACTGGCAGAACACTCTGCTGGACATCGACGATACCTTTACCTTTGGTGACAGCAGCACCTTGCCGATGCCGCCGATGGAATACATCGGTCGTCAGGTTCAGGGTGACCTTGCCTTGATGGATCAACGCGACGGCGACCTGTTTATGGACGCCGGTATAGTCACTTGTCCGGCCGACTGGTCGCTGGCCTTTGATGCGGGCATGAGCTTCAGCGAATGGCATGGCCCGGTTCCCATGGCTCACGAGCTGGGAATTTTTGAACGGGCATTAAAATATCTGACCGCCATGCAGGTTAATCGCCCGGTACGCCGCCTGAATTGGACGTTAACGGTGAATGCCCGTATGGATACCTCTCCTGAGGAATACCCTCACTGGGGTAACGACAGAGCGTCCGTAACCCCGGACAATGTGGGTGAAAAGGTTTACTTGCGAGTCGAACTGCAAGTGATCGACCGGATGCCACGTTCCAACGCCCTGTCGATCAATATCCGGACCTACATGGCCAGCATGAACGACCTGTGTGCCAACCCGGACTGGGCCAGACGGCTGCACCGGGTCATGAAAGATTTGCCAGCGCCACTGATTGAGTACAAGGGGCTGACCCGTTACCACCCGATGTTGGTTGAGTGGTTGTCGCAGTTTGATCGCGAGCAATAAACGGCAGCAGCAAGCGCCAGCGGTTGATCAGGGGATGGCGACAGCTCCCTGACCGCTGGATGATCGTCCTTATTCCATTACCGGTATGTCTGGCCGTGAGCCAGACGCCACATGGATGACAGCTCAGACTGTATCCACACCGAGTTTCAAGCCCGCAAGTTTTACCCGCCGAGAGGCGGGTTTTTTTTGTAATTTTCTGGTATGACTTTCTTTGGCGGATCTCGACGGTAGTCGATCGTTCTGCATCAAGACCTCGTTAAGACCTCTTTTATCAATGGGCCATATTCAGTTATCGATGTGGTCAAATACTTGAATGTTCAATTGAATATTTTTTATTTGGCGTTGTACCATGGACTCATTAACCTGATTCAACGCCCGAGGTAGAGCATCGATGAACGCAAGCAATCCCCTGAACAGAGCCGGACTGGCCGAGACATTACGCCGTATCGAGGCCGGCGAATGCACCGCTGTCGATGTGATCAATGCCTGCTTCGACCGTATTGACGCCCGGGAAGACAAGGTCGGGGCCTGGGAATGCCACTTGTCCCGTGCCGACTATTTGCAGCAATACCATGACCAGCAAGCGTTTTATGAGCAGAGCCTGTTAAAAGGCCTGCCGGTCGGTATCAAGGATATTATTGATACCGCCGATATGCCCACTGCAATGGGTTCTGCGATTCACGCCGGACGCCAACCGATCGAAGATGCCAGCTGTGTGGCACTGGTGAAAGCTGCCGGAGGCATGGTGCTGGGCAAAACCGTCACCACCGAATTTGCTTATTTCCGCCCTGGTAAAACCTGTAACCCCCACGCTCTGGATCGTACCCCGGGTGGCTCTTCCAGTGGTTCTGCTGCTGCCGTGGCTGACGAGATGGTGCCGATGGCGCTGGGTTCCCAAACCGCCGCTTCCGTGATTCGTCCGGCGGCCTATTGTGGCGCGGTGGGTTATGTCGGCAGTCGGGGAGAATTCTCGCTGCGGGGTGGTCAGCCTCTGGCGCAGTCGCTGGATTCACTGGGTCTGTTTGCCCGTCATGTCGAAGATATTCAACTGCTGCGGGCCGTCTTGTTACGACTACCAGCAGCGGAATTACCCGCCGCCGTCAAACCGCGCCGGATAGTGATGTGTGCCGGCGACAATGTGGGTGACACCGACGCCGATATGAACACCGCCTTGCAGCAGGTGGCCGAGCGCTTGCAAGCGGCCGGGGTTGAAGTGACCTGGCTGGAAGCAGGAACCCTGCTGCAACAAATGGTGATGCATCACAGCCGGATCATGGCCTGGGAAGTGTGTCGTAACCTGGTGATGGAGTCACAACAAGCCGAGTTGCTCAGTCAGCCATTGCAGGCACTGATCAAGGATGGTCTGGCGATGCCGCGTGAAGATTATCTGGCTTCGCTGGATGCGGTTGAGACCAGCCGTCACTGGCTGTGGTCAACCTGTGCGGAAGCCGATGCCATTCTGGCTCCGGCCGCGCCTGGCGTTGCGCCGTTGGGTCTTGATAAGACCGGTGCGCCGCATATGAGTCGCCCTTGGCAGGCCATGGGATTCCCCGTGATTTCGATACCGGGTGAAACCGATGGCGATCACTTGCCTCTGGGTCTGCAACTGGTCGGTCGTGCCCGCCAGGATGATGCCTTGCTGCAGGTCGCCGCCTGGGTTGAGCAGAACATCATGAACTGATTGTGCCTGTCTGCTTGGCGATGGTTGGGTCTGGTGATGGATGGGTCTGGTGATGGATGGGTCTGGTGATGGTTTGCCAGTGCCCATCGATTGGCGGATAGCAGCACGATAGCGGCGGCGGTTATGATGGTGCCATACCGTCGGAGGACTGCCATGACCGCAAAACAGCTACGTGCTTTTCTCGCCGTTGCCCGCACCCTCAGCTTTGCCGAAGCCAGCACCCTGGTGCATCTGTCGCAACCGGCATTGAGTCTGGCGATCAAGAGCCTCGAAGAGTCGTTGGGTGGGCGATTGCTTAGCCGTACTACCCGTTCTGTCGCATTAACACCGGAAGGTCAGGCGTTACTGCCGATTGCCCAGCGGTTGATGGCCGATTGGGATAACGCCGAAGAACAGTTACAAAAACGTTTTGCCCTGCAACTGGGACAGGTTGCGGTCGCGGCAATGCCGTCTTTTGCCGCCAGCCTGCTGCCGAATGCACTCAAAGTGTATCGTCAGCGCTTTGCCGATATCCGTGTCGAAGTACATGACGTGGTGGCGGAGCAGGTCGTCAGCATGGTGCGCTCAGGCCGTATAGAAGTCGGGGTGTCGTTAAGCCCGGAAGGTGCGCCCGATCTGGTTTTTTTACCTCTGTTTGATGACGAACTGGTGGCGGTCTTGCCACCGGATTCAACCATTCTGAGATCCCTGCCGGTAGCTGGACGGCTGTCCTGGGCGCGTTTGCTGCTGGAAGACTTTATTGCCCTGCAACGGCCGTCGATTGTGCGCCTGATGTTGGAAAGTCGTCTGGCAGCACAGGGCATGGCATTAAATGTTGCTTACGATGCCCATCAGCTGGCCACGGTTGGCCGCATGGTGGCCTGTGGTCTGGGAGTCAGCGCCGTGCCTTCCTTGTGTCGGCAACAAATGGAGGAAATGGGGGCGGTGTGTGTGCCGCTGCAAGATCCAACCATTGGCCGGGAAGTGGGCATTCTGGTGAAAAAAGGCCACGAACTGTCGGTGGCAGCCCAGGCGCTGGTGAACGTGTTGGTCGAGGTGCTGGGACAGGGTGACTGAAGTCACCACTCGGACGGCATCAGGAGACCAGGCGCAGCCTGCCTTATTTCAAGTTCCCGGCAAACTGTAAAATATTGTCATGAATTATTATTGCAAGTGTCAGCAATCTGTCTTGTTCCCTGCTGATACTGCCTCTCCGAAAATTATTATCAGAATGATCAGAGAGGTAGCAAGATGCGTTATCAGAGTATGACCCGTTCCGTTTTATCGGTGGCCATCGCGGCAGTCACTGCCAGTGGTCTCGTTGCTTGTGGGTCAGACGATGACAACTCGTCACCATCGGAAAGTGCATACCAGCCCTATAAAATAGGCCTGTTGCCTGATACTCAAGGTGGTAGCGATAGCGAAGGCCAGTCTCACGTGGCCATGCACCCGATGCGCGAAGTCTTGTCGCACCAGGCCGATGCCGGTGTGGATATGGTGATTGCACTGGGTGACCTGACCGACAAGGGCACCACCGTTGAATGGGCAGAATGGACATCCGTGGCGGAGTCTTATAAAGATCAGGGTATCGAATTCCTGCCAGTGATGGGCAACCACGAAACCAGCTACGCCTATACCGTAGAGTGGATCAAAACCATGCGGGATTACATCCCGGAAGACGCCGTCCATATGCCAGGCTTTGAATGGATCAACTACTACGTGATCCGTGAAAACGTACTGATCGTGGGCCTGGCGTACTACAACCTGCCAATTGCCTTCTCGTGGATTCAGGACGTGATCGAATCCAACGAAGATCAGGTCGATCACATTGTTGTTGCCAGCCACGACGGTCTGGTCGGCGCTAAATACGGCCAGACCCGTGAACAAATCGTGGAAGGCACCAAAGACGATGACTGGGTTTACAGCGTTCAGGAAGACATCCGGGACTACTTCTCCCAGCACGATGTGATTTATGTTCAGGGACACGAACATCAGTACCAGCGCTCCCTGATTACCGCCCAAACCGCCTTGACCACCACCTCATCCGGCTCCACCCCGGAAGGTGGAAATTACCGCATGAATGCCTACACCCAGATCATGGCCGGTAATGCTTCGTACAAGGGTTACGAATACCGCTATGGCGAACGTGAGCTGATCCAGATGGTGATCTCGCAGAAGAACAACACACTGAGCAACGGTGCCACCGGCTTTGACGTTAACTCCAGCTGGCTGGCATTCGACAATGACCGGGTGGACTACCAGTCCTACTATTCCGAGCATACCGCCAGCAGCAACGACGCCGACCAGGCTTTCAGTGCCGACTGGAAAATGCTGGATGGTTTCAGTCGTACTACCAACCGCTGTGACAACGTGATTTACCCGACGTCTGTGCCAGAAGATACCCGTCCGGTCCTGGTGTTCCAGACCGACTACCTGAGCGATATCTGTATTGCGGATGACGGTACCGTGGCGCAACTGATTGGTGGTTCCAACGACACCTTTAACCGCACCGACACCCGTACCCGCGATATGGAATACACCCCTGGCTTCAGTCGCGCAGAAACCCTGATGGATCTGACTCGTCTGGCCTACCAGTGGATGTATGTGTACCACGAAAGCTGGACACCCAACCTTAACAGCGCCGCCCGGGCGATTCCGGATGAAGAAGAAAACCTGCTGCTGATCCCTGGCACCACCATTGACCTGAAAGAACACGTCACGCTCAGCTGGACAGAGAAAACCTCTGACACCCGCTCCGATATCCTGATTGTCAGCGGCACTCAGAACCAGACCGGCATATACCAAAGTGCCTACGGTGCCGAGAAAGACATCGAAGCCGATGCGGGTCTGGATCTGTCATCACCGTCTGGTGCCGCAAAAAGTGCTGTGGTCTTGCCGGCTACCGCAACCCAGAGCTGGGACATGGGCACTGCAGTGGCGGATAGCTATGGCGTAGCAATGACCGCGACGGACTCGCTGTCGGGCGACGACGTTGTGCTGGCGAGCAAAACCGATACCGGCTGGGAAGCATTGACATCGGCTGACTGTATTTACCAGGGATTGTGGCTGGAAAGCTACGCCGTCACGGCACCCGCCCGTGATGCCGCCTGCTCTGGAGAGCCTTTGGTCGGTTACGATGCCGATGGTAATCAGTGGTGGACGGTACTGAACAGCGATGCTGAACTGGCGTTGGTGTCTCGTTAAGTATTCTGGCTGTACAGGATTACCCGCCACGCGTGCGGTAATCCTGGGCTGATCTGGAATATCTCTTCTGTTTTGTCATGTCTTTCCGGGCGTGCCCGGAAGCCACCGGCTCGGACTCGCAACCGTCTGGCTCCTGAATCAGGTTCAGGGTGACGCTTGAGAGGGGAGCCGGTCTTTACTCTTCGACGTAGTTAATAATCGATAGCAGCTGCAGCGGTACTTCGATCAGTTTCTCGGGGCCGTGAGGCGTTTCCGCATCAAAGGTCAGGCTGTCGCCGGGGCCCATTTCATACAAGTGGTTGCCGTGGCGGTACACCAGCTGTCCTTTTAGCAGGTAAATAAATTCTTCGCCGGGGTGGGAGAAGGTCGGGAACACCTCCGACAGATCATCCATGGTAATCAGGAAGGGTTCAAAGTTACGTTTGCCACCCCGCTGATAGGTTAATAGCTGGTAGGTGTGGCCTTTGTCGGTGCCACGGCGAACAACTTCCAGACCTTCGCCAGACGGTGTGAAGTGTGCGCCGCCGTCCGGGCGGTCGTAATCGCTGAACAGTTTGGAGATAGGCAAGCCGATGGCGGTGCACAGGCGGCTGAGGGTTTCCAGGCTGGTGGAGACCTGGGCGTTCTCGATTTTGCTGACCATACCCTGGCTGATGCCAGAAATTCGCGCCACATCGGTAATTTTCAGGCCTTCTTCCAATCTGGCCTTTTTGACTTTCATGGCAATGTACTGGTCCAGATTAAAACGTGTGTCGTTTTCTTCCATGTCCTGATGCTCCACCGGTGCTGTAGATGAACCCTCTTGGTGCGTAAGAGTGAATGGACGCACTCTAGCGGTGCTTTATTTCAGTCTATTCAGCCCTGATCGACGAACCAGACGGGTTTCTCTGTGGGAAAATTTATTAACTAACTATAGGTAAATCGGGGCTTTCGGTTCAATATGAAAAAAATATTCCCCTCGGGAAATTATGTGGCATAGGGGTTGCATTCACTTTAGGAAAGTAATTTTCCCAAAGAGAAACAAAGGTTCGGCGAGAAGCTGACCTCGGAATCAGGAGCAAGTGTATGTTGTCCGCGACCCCATCCGCCGCCGAAATCGAAGCTTTCATGTCGGAAAATGATATTCGATACGTTCTGGCCCAGTTTGTTGATATCCACGGTGTGGCCAAGACCAAGTCTGTGCCCGCCAATTGCTTGATGGACGTTGTTGAAAAAGGGGCTGGTTTTGCCGGCTTTGCTGTCTGGGGAATGGGCATGGAACCACATGGCCCGGATTTCCTGGCACGTGGTGACCTGGCCAGCCTGACCACCGTACCCTGGCAGCCAGGGTATGCCCGTATTGCCTGTGACGGTTACGTGAACAACGCGCCGTACTCCCACGACAGCCGCGTGGTACTGAAAAACCAGCTCAAGCGTCTGGATGACAAAGGCTGGACTCTGAACACGGGTCTGGAGCCTGAGTTCTACCTGTTCAAACGTAACGCCGACGGTTCTCTCGGCCCAGTGGATGATACCGATACGCTGACCAAGCCGTGCTACGACTACAAGGGCCTGTCGCGTTCACGTGAATTTCTGGAAACCCTGGTTGAGAGCCTGCAAGCGGTTGGCATGGACGTGTATCAGATCGACCATGAAGACGCCAATGGCCAGTTCGAAATCAACTACACCTACAGCGACGCACTGACTTCGGCTGACCGTTTTACCTTCGTCCGTATGGCGGCCGGTGAAATTGCCAACGACCTCGGTATGGTCTGTTCCTTTATGCCAAAACCATCAGCAGACCGCACCGGTAACGGCATGCACTTCCATCTGTCGATTTGTGATGAAAGCGGCAAGAACCTGTTTGGTGATGACAGCGACAAGCACGGCATGGGTCTGTCGAAAATGGCTTACCACTTCACCGCTGGCCTGCTGCATCACGCCAAGGCGTTGTGTGCTATCGCCGCTCCTACCGTGAACTCTTACAAGCGTCTGGTTGTTGGTGGATCGGCTTCCGGTTCAACCTGGGCGCCAGCGTATATCTGCTACGGCGACAACAACCGTTCCGCCATGGTTCGTGTGCCTTACGGCCGCCTGGAATTCCGCCTGCCAGATTCAGGTTGTAACCCGTACCTGGTACACGCGGCACTGATTGCTGCGGGTATGGACGGAATCGAACGTGAGCTGGAAGCCGGTGATCCGAAAAACATCAATATGTATGCCCTGAGCGAAGCAGAACGCAAAGCTGAAGGCGTCGAAATCCTGCCGCAAACCCTGGGCGAAGCCATTGATGAACTGGAAAAAGACACGGTGCTGACGGATGCCATCGGCAAAGAAGTGATGGCTGAGTTTGTCCGCCTCAAACGCGAAGAGTGGATCGACTACTGCCGCCACGTTTCCGACTGGGAAGTACAGCGCTACGGCGAATTCTTCTAAGCCTGAACTAGCTCGGTGCGCCTGGGGCGCACCAGCCGTTATACCCCATTTTTTATGTGCCGCTGCTGTGTTTGGCAGCAGCGGAACGGCTTCGCTTGTGCTGCAACAGGCATAACGAAGCGAATCAAACGAACAAACGACTGTGAATTAACGAGGATAGCGCGATGTGTGGAATCGTAGGTCTGTATCTGAAAAATCCGGCGCTGGAGAGCCAGCTCGGTGCCCTGTTTGAACCCATGCTGATCGCGATGACCGATCGTGGTCCGGACAGTGCCGGCTTTGCTATTTACGGTGACGAAGTCGCCGATGGCATCAAGTTGACCCTGCGTCACGAAGATGTCAATTACGACTGGGAAGCGCTGGCTGAAGCCGCTCGTGCAGAACTGAATGCTGAAGTCAGCTGGTTCCAGAATGCTACGGTTGCTGTCTTCAAGATGCACACGGATGCCGCCACTGCGACTGCCTTTGTTGAGCAACACGCACCGGAAGTGCTGATCCTCAGCGCCGGTCACTCGATCGAAATTCTGAAAGAAGTGGGTCTGCCAGAAGTGATTACCGAAACCTTCAACCTGAAAGGCATGAAGGGTACACACATCATCGGGCACACCCGTATGGCAACTGAATCTGCCGTCACCATGGCTGGTTCGCACCCGTTCTCAACCGGTGAAGATTTGTGTCTGGTACACAACGGTTCGCTGTCTAACCACAACCGTCTGCGTCTGGAACTGGAGCGTGAAGGTATCCGCTTTGAAACTGAAAACGACTCGGAAGTGGCCGCTGGCTATCTGACGCGCCGCCTGCAACTGGGCGACACTCTCAATCAGGCGCTGGAAAACGCGATGAAGGATCTTGATGGTTTCTTCACCTTCACCATCGGAACACGTAACGGTTTTGCGGTTACCCGCGATCCGATCGCTTGCAAGCCTGCTGTCCTGGCCGAGACCGAAGACTACGTTGCCATGGCGTCTGAGTATCAGGCACTGACGACACTGCCTGGCATCGAGAACGCCAAGGTCTGGGAGCCGGAAGCGGCCAAAATTTATGTCTGGGAACGTGCCTGAGCACGCGAGCTGCCAACGGCAAATACGAGGAATCTCATATGAAAACATTTGATCTGGCCACCACCTCGCTGCGCGATATCAATCAGGCGCTGCATGAACAGGCGGTTGAATGCACCGAACGCGAATGGAAAATCACCGGCGCCAAGGGCGATCACAATCTGGTCTGTGGTCTCGACCAGGCGCTGAGTGTGGATATTGAAGGCCATGCTGGCTACTACTGTGCCGGCATGAACAAGAAAGCCCACGTCGTGGTACACGGCAATGTCGGGCAGGGCGTAGCAGAAAACATGATGTCCGGTTCCGTCCGGGTCAAGGGTGAAGCTTCCCAATCCGCTGGCGCAACCGCCCACGGTGGCATGCTGGTGATTGAAGGTAACGCCGGTGCCCGTTGTGGTATCTCCATGAAAGGTGTGGAAATCGTCGTCAAAGGCAGTGTGGGTCACATGAGCTGCTTTATGGGTCAGGCCGGCGCACTGGTTGTTTGTGGTGATGCCGGGGATGCCCTGGGTGATTCATTGTACGAAACCAAAATCTTTGTCAAAGGCAGCGTGGCGTCTCTGGGAGCCGACTGCATTGAGAAAGAAATGCGTCAGGAACATCTCGATTACCTGACCGATTTGCTCAACCGTGCCGGGATCGATGAAGATCCGGCCAGCTTCAAGCGCTACGGCTCAGCCCGTCAGCTGTATAACTTTAAAGTCGATAACGTCAGTGCCTACTGATCACGCAGCCAGGAGAGAGTGATATGAGCGATAAAGATCTGAAAGTGAACCCTGGACTGCGTGAGTCTGCGACGTTTGACGCGTTGACCATGCAGGAAATCCGCCGCGCAGCAGACACCGGTATCTACGATATCCGTGGTTTTGGTGCCAAGCGCAAATTGCCGCATTTTGATGACCTGTTGTTCCTCGGTGCCAGCATGTCCCGCTACCCTCTGGAAGGCTACCGCGAGAAGTGCAACACCCAGGTCACACTGGGCACCCGTTATGCCAAGAAGCCGATCGTGATTGAAACACCGGTCACCATCGCCGGTATGAGCTTTGGCGCACTGTCTGCCAATGCCAAGGAAGCGTTGGGGCGGGGTGCTTCTGAAGTCGGTACCACCACCACGACCGGTGACGGCGGCATGACACCGGAAGAGCGCGGTCAGTCCACCAAACTGGTGTATCAGTACCTGCCTTCCCGTTACGGCATGAACCCGGACGACCTGCGCAAAGCCGATGCCATCGAAGTGGTATTGGGCCAGGGCGCCAAGCCTGGCGGCGGCGGTATGTTGCTGGGTCAGAAAATTACCGATCGTGTTGCGAAAATGCGTACCTTGCCGATGGGCGTGGATCAGCGTTCCGCCTGTCGCCACCCGGACTGGACTGGCCCGGACGATCTGGCCATCAAGATTCTGGAACTGCGTGAAATCACCGACTGGCAAGTGCCGATCTACATCAAGGTCGGTGCAACCCGGACTTACTACGACGTCAAACTGGCTGTCAAAGCCGGTGCCGATGTGATCGTGGTCGACGGCATGCAAGGTGGTACGGCGGCGACTCAGGAAGTGTTTATCGAACACGTGGGTATTCCGACCATGGCCGCGATTCCGCAAGCCGTACAGGCACTGCAGGAAATGGGCATGCACCGCAAGGTACAGCTGATTGTTTCCGGTGGTATCCGTAACGGTGCCGACGTCGCCAAGTGTATGGCACTGGGTGCCGATGCGGTGGCGATTGGTACTGCGGCTCTGATTGCCCTGGGTTGTAACCATCCGAAGTGGGACGAAGAGTTCAAGAAAATCGGTTCTGCAGCGGGTTATTACGACGACTATCACGAAGGTAAAGACCCTGCCGGTATTTCTACCCAGGACCCTGAGCTGATGAAGCGTCTGGATCCGGTTACTGCCGGTCATCGTCTGGCTAACTACCTGCGCGTGCTGACACTGGAAGCCCAGACCCTGGCACGTGCTTGCGGTAAAAGCGATCTGCGTAACCTGGAGCCAGAAGATCTGGTTGCCCTGACGGTAGAATCTGCCGCCATGGCACGGGTGCCACTGGCTGGTACCAGCTGGATTCCTGGACAAGGCTACTAAGGCCATCACCAGCCTGATTACCCAACCCGGCTGGTCTGGTTCGACTGATTGAGCGCACCGACAACAGGGCGCATCGCCGCTAGCGGCGAGCTGGTACGCAGCGGTATCGGGTAGTCACCGCGCGTACCAACACAACTCGCAGCGTCAGGCTCGGATATACTCCGGGCTGCCGCGCGCAGCTGTGTGAATACAACCATTGAATTGATCAGCGAAGCGACTGATTTCGCAGGCTTTGTGCGGCTTGAAACTCCATAAAAGCCATGACTGATACAAGCCAACAGAGGAGCAGAACCATGCCTCGTAACAACGAAAAAATTGAATACGTACTAAAAACCACCTGCCCGGCGGGTAGTGGCATTGTCGCTGCAGTTTCCAGCTTTTTGTCCGGCAATGGCTGCTATCTCAGCGAGCAGTCCCAGTTCGATGACCAGGACAGCGGTAACTTCTTCATGCGCACTCGTTTTCACTTTGAAGGCGATGATCAGTGCGATGCCGTAAGAACCGGTTTTGCTGAAGTGGCCGAGCGTTTTGGCATGACCTGGAGCCTGAACAGTGTGTGTTCACCAATCAGGACGCTGATCATGGTGTCCAAGGCTGACCACTGTCTGAGCGATTTGCTGTACCGCAAAAACAAGGGTGAGCTGAATATGGAAATCACCGCTGTGGTTTCCAATCACCAGGATTTGCGACCAATGGCAGAACGCGAAGGCATTCGCTTTATTCACCTGCCAGTGACGAAAGAGAACAAGCCGCAGCAAGAACAGGCGCTGATCGACATCGTCAACGAAACCAACACCGAGCTGGTAGTACTTGCCCGTTACATGCAAATCCTGTCCAACAACCTGTGTGCGGAGCTGGCCGGTAAAGCGATCAATATTCACCACTCGTTCCTGCCCGGCTTCAAGGGTGCACGGCCGTATTACCAGGCTTATGACCGGGGTGTGAAACTGATTGGTGCGACTGCGCACTATGTAACCTCCGATCTGGACGAAGGCCCGATCATCGAGCAATCCGTACAGCCAGTGGATCACACCATGGGCCCGGAAAAGCTGACTGCCGCTGGACGGGATACCGAAACCGTCGCTCTGGCCCGTGCTGTCAAACTGCACACCGAACACCGTGTGTTTGTTGATGGTAACAAAACCGTCGTTTTCAAATAGGAGCACAACATGGCTACTCGAATCGACGGAAAAGTTATCTCGGCGCAAGTGCTGGACGAGGTCGCCACGGATGCGGCGGCCTTTCTTGAAGACTACGGCATCAAGCCTGGTCTGGCCGTGGTGCTGGTCGGGGAAGACCCGGCCAGTCAGGTCTATGTGCGCAACAAGATTGCCCGTGCGACCGAATCCGGACTGAACTCGATCGAGCATCGTCTGCCGATCGATACCACCCAGGAAACCCTGAACCAGCTGGTGGCCGCATTGAATGTGGACCCGGCGGTACACGGTATTCTGGTACAGCTGCCATTGCCGGCCCATCTGGATGAAGAGCAGATTATTGCTGCGATCAGCCCGGAAAAAGACGTTGACGGGTTTCACCCGGTCAACGTCGGTGCACTCAGTGTGGGCAAGGAATCTCTGGTTCCCTGTACGCCCCAGGGCTGCATGATCATGATCGGGAAAGTGCTGGGTGACGATCTCAGTGGCAAGCACGCGGTTGTGGTCGGCCGTTCCAACATTGTTGGCAAGCCGATGGCTGCACTGCTGTTGCAAGCCAACTGCACGGTGACGGTGGTGCATTCACGCACCAACAATCCACAAGCGCTGGCGCAGCAGGCCGATATTCTGGTTGCGGCAGTGGGTCGCCCGGAAATGATCGGTGCCGACTGGGTCAAGCCTGGCGCGACCGTGATCGATGTCGGTATCAACGTGATTGAGCGTAACGGCCAGCGCAAGCTGGTAGGGGATGTCGACTACGCCGCGGTTGAACCGGTGGCTGCTGCCATTACGCCGGTTCCAGGTGGTGTTGGCCCAATGACCATTGCCTGCCTGATGAAAAACACCCTGACAGCCGCCAGACGCCTGATGTCTGACGAACTCTAGTAAACGGGAGCAAGGCCATGCCTTTTGCACTTCTTAAATACGGGCTGAACAACGATTATCCGTTTGAAAAAGACGCGGATTTGCCTGCACCGACTGCCCTCAAGCGTCGTTACGACGTGGTAATTATCGGTGGCGGCGGGCATGGTGTTGCCACGGCTTATTACCTGGCCAAATACCATGGCATTACCAATGTAGCCGTGCTGGAAAAAGGCTATCTGGGGGGAGGGAACACTGCCCGTAACACCGCGGTGATCCGTTCCAACTACCTCACCTCCGACGGGGTGAGGTTTTACAGTGAGTCGGTAAAACTGTTCCAGGAATTATCGAACGAATTCAACTTCAACATCATGTACTCCAAGCGGGGTCAGTTGACGTTGGCACACACCGACTCGGCTATTCGTGGCTTTCGCCAGCGTACCGAAGTCAACAAACACTTTGGCGGCAAGACCGAGCTGATTGATCCACAACAGATCCGTGAGCTGGTGCCTACGCTGAACATGAACCCCGGGCACCAACCGGTGCTGGGGGGCTTGTGGCATATGGATGGCGCGACCGCCCGTCACGATGCCGTGGCCTGGGGCTACGCCAAGGGTGCCACCCAGCGTGGCGTTGAATTGCATCAGCTGACCGAAGTCACCGATATCATCGTGGATGACGCTTCGGGTACCGTCACCGGCGTCAAGGTCAAGCAGGGCAGCGCTGAACAGATCATTGAGTGTGGCTGTGCGGTACAGGCCGTTGCAGGGCACAGTTCCTTGCTGGCCGAAAAAGCCGGTTTCCGGTTACCGATTGTGTCTTACCCGCTGCAAGCGATGGTGACCCAACCGGTCAAGCCTTTCCTCAATCCATTGGTCAGCTCTCCAGCTTTCCACTGCTACGTCCAGCAAACCGGTCGTGGCGAACTGGTCTTTGGTGGTGGATCGGATCCGTACCCGCTCTATAACACCCGTTCCAGTCTGGAACTGAAAGAGCAGCTGCTGGCACACGCTGTCGAGCTGTTTCCTTTTATGGCCAATCTCAAGCTGATGCGACAGTGGGCCGGACTGACGGACATGACCTCAGACTACAGCCCGATCATGGGGTTGAGCCCGGTCAAGAACTACTACCTCGATGCCGGTTGGGGCACCTGGGGCTTCAAGTCCACCCCGATTTGCGGCAAGACCATGGCCGAACTGGTCGCCAGTGGCGGCAAGGTTCCTGACCTGATCAAACCGTTTGGCGTTGAGCGTTTCAGCGAATTCCGCCAGGTGAACGAAATGGGCGCCACCGCTGCCTCACACTAACCACTGTTAGATGGCGTACAACGCACGTGTTTTTAATTCAGCTGCCGCCGAAGGGCAAGATGATCCTGTCTTTCGGTAAAACAGCCAATTCAGTGCCGGTTGCGCCTCTGATAATGAAGATAACGCGGTTGGCCAATACCTGGTATCGGCCAACCGGAAACCGCTTGCAGGGTGCGCATCACGCATCAGATTGTGGATAAAACACAGTCGCCATAACACAGAACTAATCGGCGTCAGACGTCTGACCCCAGGCGTCCGGCAACATAGGTGAGATATGAAAATCATGCCCTGCCCGTTAAACGGGCCACGCAATATCAGCGAATTTGTATATGGCGGCGAAGTCACTCCGCTGCCAAGCGTTGAATCTGCCCCCGACAAGGCCTGGGCAGAACACACCTTTTACGCCTACAACGGCACGGGTGTGGCCCGCGAATGGTGGTATCACACACCATCGGGTTACTGGTTTGTCGCCGAGCGCCATCGTGTGAGCGATGAAATTTTACGTACTTACGATCCATCCGAATTGCCATCGGATGAGTCAACGCCTGACGGGGAGACTTGCTGATGAATTCCGTTGCATCTACACCATCGACTGCCCTCTCACAACGGCTGGCAGCCCCCATGGGGCTGCTGCTGGATCGCAGTGAAACCGTCCAGTTCCGTTTTGAGGGACAGCCCGTTATCGGCTACAAGGGCGACACCATTGGCAGCGCCTTGCTGGGTAATAACTACTGGATGTGGTCGCGCTCGTTCAAGTACCACCGCGCCCGAGGCCCGCTCACCATGTCGGCGCACGATGCCAACAGCCTGGTGCAGATCCAGGGTGAGCCCAATGTGTTGGCCGACAAAATGGCGGCCGCCAACGATTTGCAAGTAACCGGTCAAAACGTCAACGGCACGCTGGCGAAAGACAAGGACGCGATTCTGGGTCACTTCGGCCGCTTTATGCCGGTGGGCTTTTACTATCGGGCGTTCTACAAGCCCAAGGGTGTATGGGACTGGTGGGAAAAACAGATCCGCGAAAAAGCCGGACTGGGTATTGCTGACCTGAAATTCACCCCGGAATATTACGACAAGGCCTACCGCTTCTACGACGTGGTGGTGGTCGGCTCTGGCCCGGCGGGCATGACCGCCGCCCTGACTGCCGCTGACGCGGGTGTCGAGGTGCTGTTGCTGGAAGAACATTCAGTACTGGGCGGCTCGCTGACCTATGCTGACTTCAGTGATCTGGATGACCCGGAAGCACTGCGTCAGCAGCTGATCAGCAAGGTCACGCAGCACGATAAGATCACCGTGATGACCGACTCGGTCTGTAACGCCTGGTTTGTCGACAACTGGCTGCCAGTGCTGCACGGCAAACGCTTGTACAAGATCCGTGCAAAAGAATGCATCATGGCCACTGGCAGCTACGAGCAGCATGTGGTGTTCCGTGGCAATGACTTGCCCGGTGTGGTGATGTGCAGTGCAGCCATGCGGATGATGAAACTCTACGCCATCAAGCCTGGCCAGAGTGCCGTGGTCGTCACCGGCAACGACGATGGTTATCTGACCGCGCTGGCGCTGGTGGCCCAAGGGGTCGAAGTCAAGGCGCTGGTGGATATGCGCGGCGGCGTCGATGACCCGACCGGCACGGATTCGGTCGAAACCAAAAACCTGATTTTCCGCGCCCAGCAGGCCGGTATCGCCCTGCGTTTTGGCCAGACCCTGTATGAAGCCTTTGGTAAAGAACACGTCGAAGCGGTTGAGATTCGCGCTATTCGTGGTCGCGGCAAAGTGGCGGATAACGGCGATCTGTTGCGTTGTGATCTGGTCTGTATGTCGTCGGGTTATATGCCTGCCTATCAGCTGTTATGCCAGGCCGGTGGCCAGCTGAGCTACGATGAAGAGCGTGCCGAGTTCGCGATCCGCCATCTGCCGGAACATCTGCACATTGCCGGTTCTGTCAACGGCAAGCACAGCATTGGTGCGGTGATCAAGGACGCCGAATATGCCGCTGCAACAGCATTGGCGTTATTGGGACAGCCATTGGCAACGGCACCGGAAGCGGTTGAATGCAGTCGCAAGGTTAACTACGACTGGCCGATTTTCCCGCACCCGAAAGGCAAGGACTTTGTTGATTACGACGAAGACCTGCAAAGCAAGGACATCGTCAATGCCACCCGTATGGGTTACCGCGATGTGCAGCTGGTAAAACGCTTTTCAACCGTTGGGATGGGGCCATCCCAGGGGCGTCATTCGGCATTGCCGACCGCTCGACTGGTCGCGCAATCGACCAACCGCAGCATCACCGAAACCGGTGTGACGACGGCCCGGCCGCCGCTGACCCCGGAAAAACTGGCTTACCTGGCCGGGCGGGGTTTTGATCCGTATCGCCAGACCGCCATGCATCATCGTCACCTGGAACTGGGTGCCAAAATGATCCCGGCAGGTGCCTGGGCACGGCCAGCGTTTTATCCGCCGCAAGGCAGTTTGTTGAGCGGCAGTGCGGCCAGCCCGCTGATTCCGCGCAGCCGCAAGATCCGTAACACCGCCATCGAAGCCGAAGCCCTGCACGTTCGTAACCACGTCGGTCTGATTGATGTGTCGACGCTGGGTGGTATCGAGCTGCGCGGCCCGGATGCCGCCGAGCTGATGAACCGGATTTACACTTTTGGCTTCCTCAAGCAACCGGTGGGCAAAACCCGCTATGCGGTACTGACCAGTGATCAGGGTGTGGTAGTGGATGATGGTGTTGCCTGCCGTTTTGCTGACGACTGCTTCTATGTGACAGCCACCACCACCGGGGTTGATGCGGTTTATCGCCTGATGACGTTCTGGAATACCCAGTGGCGTCTGGATGTCGATATCACCAACGTCACTTCTGCCTTTGCGGCCGTTAACCTGGCCGGGCCAGACAGCCGCAAGGTTCTGGAGCAGTTGACCGATCTGGATCTGAGCAAGGAAGGTTTTCCTTACCTGGCGTGCCGGGAAGGTGAAATCCGTATTCCTGTTGATGGCAAGGCTGACCAGACCATTCCGGCCCGCCTGTTGCGCGTCGGTTTTGTTGGCGAACTGGGCTATGAAATCCACGTTCCGAGCCGTTACGGCGAAGTCCTGTGGGATGTCTTGATGCAGGCCGGTGCCGCGTTTGATATCAAGCCGTTCGGGGTCGAAACCCAGCGTCTGCTGCGACTCGAAAAAGGCCATATCATCATCAGTCAGGACACCGATGGCATGAGCCACCCGGGAGAACTGGGGCTGGATTGGGCGGTGAGTAAAAACAAGCCGTACTTCAATGGCTGTCGGGCCGTGGATATCGTGATGAAGCGTCCACAAAGCCGCAAACTGGTGGGCTTCAGGCTGCCGGCCAATTTGGTGGCTGCGGGCAAAAAACCGGAAGAAGGGCACCTGGTTCTGGCGACGTCGGCGACCGAGGCCGATATCACCGGTAACGTCACCTCCTGTGAATACTCGCCCACGGTGGGCGCCATTATAGGTATGGCGTACGCCGGAGTGCATCAGAGTGAAGTCGGTGCGCGTTTGCCGATTCGGGTGAACGGTGAAATCGTCACTGCTGAAGTGGTTGCTCTGCCGTTTTACGATGCCGAGCAAGCCCGCCAGGATATGTAATGGCTGGCCTCACTGGTAATACATGTGGGTAATGGTGGTTGCAGCGGCGTGGGTATCACGCCTGCAACAACCGGCGGGCAGCGTATCTCAGAGCGGCTGCCAGAATCTAATGACCGAGTGGCGTGAAACAGCCGTCACAGGAGAGAACCATGTCTGAACTCTATCAAACTGACATTTCCGCTCATGTTGAATGGGCCGATGCTGAACTGGCGCGCAGTGGCTGTTACCGTCGCAGTGCCGGTGCCCGTCGGGTCGAGACTGCTGCCGGAGCGTCGGTGATCGCACAAGTGGATAACGGCGATGTCCAGCGGGCTGCCAAAGCCGGCGTGCTGGAATTATCAATGCTGCCACGGACAGGCTATCGTGGCATCACGACCACCGATTTGCTGGCGGCTAACAAACTGCCGATTCCCGCACGTCCGAACACCGCCGCAAGCAGTGCTAATGGCGAATGCGTGCTGCGCCTGAGCCAGAAAGAATACTGGCTGCTGGGTAGCCCGGCAGACCTGGGTGCAGCCGTGATGGCATTGCCGACCACGGGTGCGGAGACTCCGGATCATTGTTATCCGTTGTTCTGTATGGACTCCCATGCCTGGCTGATGCTGACCGGTGAACACCTGTCCAATATCATGTCCAAGCTGAGTGGGGTGGATATGCGTGAGTCGGTATTCCCCGTCGGCAGCATTGCCCAAACCTCTATCGCGCGTATCAACGCCATTATGGTTCGCCAGCAAATCAACGGTTTGCCGGTGATGTCCATTCTTTGCGATACCGCTTCCAGTGACTACCTCTGGACGGCATTGATGGATGCGGTGCAGGAATTTGAGGGCGGCGCCGTCGGCCTCGATGTCTTGCGCTGAATCTGGATGTTTCTGCTGATGGCCTGGCTGCGGTGCCTTGTACCGCCGCCGGGTCATTGGTTTTTCAATGATGGCTACAACAGGAGTTGTACACAATGGGTTGGATTTATTTGTTGATCGCTGGTGGCCTTGAATGTTTATGGGCGATTGGACTGAAACAGAGTGACGGGTTTTCAAAGTTGTGGCCATCGGTCATTACCGTGCTGCTGATTATTGCCAGCATGTCGATATTGTCGCTGGCCATGCGCACCATTCCGATGGGTACCGCGTACGCGGTCTGGGCCGGTATTGGTACCGCGTCTATTGCCTTGGTGGGTATTCTGTTTATGAACGAACCCGGCGGCATTTTGCGGCTGGCGTGTATCGGCCTGATTGTGCTGGGCGTGGTTGGATTAAAGCTGGTGGAAGGTAGCGCTGGCTGAGCCGCTTGTATCTGATTCTTGTCTAGCGGGTTGAATGGCTGGTTCTGTGATCACTGTGTTTTGCCGGGGCGTCGATTTGGAAGCAGCAGGCTGAGTAACGTAACTGGGTCTCGAAAACAGGATTCTGTGTCGCACGGACCAAGCAGTCCGACGATTACTGTATCATTATATGCGAGAGGAATGTTGATCGAGCAAATGCAGTGTTTACGTATAACTTTAACAGTAATTCATTCTCTATCCTGATTATTGATGATCACCGCATGTTTGCCGAGGCGATGGTCAGCCTGTTCAGTAAGCATTGGCCAAGCGCGACAATCCGTTGTGTTCATTCTGCTGAGCAAGGTTTGGAACAGGTATTGGCATCTTCCTGGCAACTGGTATTGCTGGACCTGGGGTTGCCGGATAGCGATGGGCTGAAGTTGTTGCAACAGCTTCGCCAGCAGGATACTCAGGTTGCGGTACTGGTGTGTACCGGTGAAAGTCGGGGTGCTGTACTGACTCGGGTATTGAATGCCGGTGCCTCGGGTCTGATCACCAAAAACCAGTCTACCGACGATATCTTGCTGGCGGTTCGGAGAGTGCTGCAAGGTGAGCGTTATCTGGCTCCCGAGGTGATGGCCGCATCGACACCTCATCCGGCGGATCTGCTCAGCGAGCGCCAGTTGGCGATTCTGACGCTGATGCAGGCGGGTTATGCGACCCAGCAGATTGCCGAGCAGTTGTTCCTGAGTCCCAATACGGTAAAAACACATATTCGGCTGATGTTTGACAAGCTGGGAGTGAATAACCGTATCGAGTGCCTGCGTGCGGCGCACCAGCATGGATATCTTTAAGCGGTGTCTGTCTCCTGGTGACAGTCGGCGTTTTGCAGGGCCGCTTTCAATTGTGCGGTTTCGATCGGTTTATGCAGTAATGGGTAGCCTGTCTGGGTGAGCTGTTTGACCCGTTGTGGGGTGGTGTTGCCGGTCATTATGATAATCGCCGGAGTGTAAGGCAGCTGGTGCCGCAACGTCGCTAGGATCTGTTCAAAATTACCATCATCTGTCAATGAATCATCGCTGATGACGACGTCAGGCAAGCATGCTGGCTGATCCAGTTGTTGCTTCAGGTTCGTCAGGCTCTGGGCGATCCACACATCACAGTCCCAGCTCACCAGCAGCAGGGACAGAGCATCCAGAATGTCTTTCTGATCATCCACTAACAATATTTTCAGGCCATTCAGGCGGCAATGCGGCGCTTCTTCGGTGTTGGCCTCTGGCGGCTTGAAGGGGGCTGGCCGGGTGCGAGGGAATATCAGGGAAAAACAGCTGCCTTGTCCTTGTCTGGAGTCGAGCTGTAGTGGGACCTGCTGTAATTGACAGAGACGTTTGACAATGGCGAGACCCAGTCCAAGGCCTTTCTGATGAAGGCGGCCAGGGTTGTCCAATTGTACAAACTCCTCAAATATGGTGTGTTGATGCTCGAGAGAAATACCCATACCGGTATCCTCAACGTTGATTTGCACCTGCTGCTCGCGCGCGATAACACGCACAAGAATGCCTCCATCAAGGGTGTACTGCACGGCATTGGCCAATAGATTCTTGAGTATCTGGAAGGTCATAGACCGATCGCACCAGATCGACACTTCAGCATCACATTCGATATCCAGATGCAGGTTTTTGCGTTGTGCCAAGGGCAAAAAGACGATGCGCAGTTCGTCCAGTAACGTGGCTACATCGGTGGCCTGCGGTCGTAATGGCGTCACCCCGGCATCCAGTCTGGAAACATCGAGCAAATGATTGAGCAGTTCATTGGTGGCTTTCAGGCTGGTGCCCAGGCGCTCAAAGAGTGGCTGTTGCTGGGGGGCAAGCCTGGCTGGATCGATGGTGCTCCAATACAGCGAGGCCGCTTGTAGAGGCTGGCGAATATCGTGACTGGCGGCAGCAAGAAAGCGGGTTTTGGCCTTGTTGGCCTGTTCGATCTTTTGTTTGGACTGCTCTAGCTCCAGCCTGAGCGCCAAGGTATGGATCTGGGTTTTGAACATGGCGTAACTGAAACCGACCAGGGACACCCATACCGCTGGTGCCATGATCTTGTGCAGCCAGGTGCCATCCAGCTCCATTGTCGCCAGGTGCAGGCCAAATGCTCCCAGTACCGGGGTCAGAAAGGTGATGTACACATCCGGGTACAGCCCCATGGTCATGGACGGGGTGGCGGAGACAATGGTGACCAGCAGCAGCATCGAAAAGATTTGCACCAGTGAAGCATCGGCCAAAAACAACAAAGGCAAGGCCGCCCATTGGAAGCCCCATAGCAGTGCCAGATACAGGTTCGCCATATGCCACCGGTGGATCGAACGCCGTTGCTGTTGTTGGTTCGGGTCGGGCCGATGGCCGATACGGGTTTTATGGTAGTGGCGGATAATCAGCCAGGAGTTCAGTCCTGCCAACAGGTTCATACCGAACCAGGTGCACAACTCTGTGGTACTGGCGGACTGCATGAACAGCAGGCCAACTACCACCGCGGCGACCAGGGTGGCCGCCATTCTTGGGCCGACTTCGCGCATAAACAGGTGATGGCGTTCCCATTGTATTTTGTCGGCGAGGGGGTGGTGGGCAAACCCGAGATGGCTCAGTTTTTCGAACAGGGCTGAGAGGTACTCTGATAAGGCGTTACTCATGCTGGGTTCCTGTATCCATGGCGTTTACAGAATATCTCAGGCCGTTGGCGGTTGATAAAAAGCCCGCGGTCCGGTCATTGGAGCCAGACGGTGCTGGTGATTATTTTACAGCGACATCCACATCATACTGATACCGCTGACCGAAGCATGGACAGTACACATTAAATGCCAGATTCGGCAGGGCTGGGAGGGCCGGTAGCCTGCCAGAGCAGGTTACCGGTCGAGGAGGATTACTCCGTTGGGTCGAACTCGATCAGCTTGCCTTCATCTGTGGCGTCGTGACACCAGAGGGTCGGGTTACTGCCGCTGATGCTACCGGTGATGGCACCCTTACAGAACTGCTGGTCGCCGGAGTTATGGAGACGTTCTGAGGTTTTGGTGTCGGTGGTAGGATCGAAGACGACTTCGTACAGCCCCATGGTGGCCGAGGTCAGGTACAGGTGGTAAGCCGTTTCGGACTCTTTCCATATGTGTATGTCCGCGACATCCCAGCTACCGTCATTGCCTGTGAAGTAGTTGATCGGCGAGATGTTCAGGTCAACACTGCTACCGCCACCGTAGTACATACGCAGGTAGTTGTACGTGTCGCTGCCATTGTTCTCGAACATGGCAAAGAAGCGGTAGGAGTATGAAGTGATGGACGACAGCTCCACCGCTTTGTACTCCTGGGTACCGAACATGAGGCGATATAGCGGCGTGGCCAGGGTTTTGCTCATGGCTGTGCTGGCATCTGCTGCATTGAGATCATAGCTGTATTCAAACACCGCGATCTGATGGTAATCATCGGTGTCCATCTTGCCAGCACCGCTGACTCCCAGTTTGATCTGGAAGGTATCGTCGGTGGCATTGTAACTGACATCGGCAACCGACAGATCATCACAGGCGCTCAGGCTCCATGCCATGCCTTCTTGCAGGGCAGAAGCGCGTCCTGCGAGATTCGCACTGACGGTATCCGACAGTTCCAGGCTGCTAACAGCCGTTGGGTCAGAGGCCAGGCGAGCGGTGATCCTGGCGGGCTGGGTAGCGGTATCGCAGCTGAAAATAAGCTGTTCGCTGGTGCTTCCCTGTTCCAGCAGAGCAACCGCAAGGCCTTCGTACGTGCTGCTGCTCAATGCTTGCAGTGTCGCCAATTCACGATCCGCCGAGCCGGGCGTGACGTTCATCAGGCTGCTGGTTGTGCTGCTGTTTTTCAGCAGGTACAGCTCACTGCCATTGGTATCCAGATTGACTGGCAATGCCAGGGCGTTCACCTTGTCCTGACCCAGGTTCCAGCTGAGATCCATGATCGGATCTGTCTGGCTGGATGCGGCGGTTTTGGTCGTAGAGGTAAAGGTAGCGCTGACCGAACCGTAACCTTCTTGCGTGGACACTGTGGTGACCGTATCCGTGTCGTACAGGTTAGAGCTGGTGTGCACCACTGTAATAGTATCGTTTGGCCATACCGACAGCGAGGTCAGATCCTGGCCGGGATAGCGACTGGAGCGGACGACACCATTGGTTACCTGAATGCGGGTGGCGTCTTCCAGACCGCTGAACGAGATTGGTGCGCTGACCACTTCGACACCGGGTTCTACCTCGGTTACCGAGGCAAAGCTGAAAGGATCGGGTGTGGTAATGGCAGCACGGGTGCCGGCGATAAACATGGCGGAGCCATTACTGAACTCAACGACCGCATTCGCGTTCCAGCCAAAGTTCGTATACGTGGTGACGGACAGCTGGATGCTGTCACCACTGGCAACCACGGCTGAGGTACCCATATCGGTACCGTTAACGATCAGGCTGCCAACGCCGTTGCGCAGGGTGAATGTCTGGGGTGTATCAAAGCCGCTGACGGTGACGGCGTTACTGATGGCTACGACACCGGGTTCAAGATCTTCTTGCTGCTCGAAGGTGAACGGATCAACGTCGGCGCTTTCGGCACGGGTGGTGGTTTCGAAACTGGTTGAGAAATCACCTATGGTTACGGTGCTGACCACCGTGGTTTCAAAATCGGCAGAAGACTGCTGAACGACACTGATCTGGTCACCGACGGAGACCGTGGCTGAGGTACCAGACAAGGTGCCGTTTATACGCAACTCACCATGGGTGACTGTGATCTCGGGTGAGCCTTCGAAGCCGCTCAGGGTGACGGTGTCGCTTTCGTAGCGGGTATCCGGCTCGGCATTACTCAGATTGACCAGATTAAAGCTGTCTGGTGTGGTATCGCCGGTACGGGTGACGGTGCTGAAGGTGTAGCTGTTGCCGTTGATGGTCACCGTGGTGTCTGTTGTGGTGCCAAAACTGTCTGGCACATTCTGAAGCAGACGCAGGGTATCTCCCTCACGGATAGTACCTGACGTAAGCCAGGTGCCACCATTGATCTGGAATTGGCCATTGGTGATGCTGATCGTCGCGTCTTCATCAAAACCCGTGACGGTTACAACGTTACTGAATATCTCTTCACCCGGAGTGACATTGACTAGGGAGTCAAATGAGATGGCGTCCGGCGTGTTGTCGATGGCGCGGGTGGTGACGGCAAAAGTGGTGCTGTAATCGCCCAGAGTAATGGTGCTGGTGACTGTCGCACCATAATCACCGCTGCTGGTCAGGCGGAAATAGACCGTGTCACCGGCTGTCACCATCACACCACTGCTGTAAATTGCACCGTTCACGACCACGTAACCCTGATCAAATGCCAGCGCCAGCTGGCCTTCGAAACCCGTCAGGGTGATTTGGTCGGTGCTGACTTGTGTTGCAGGTGCCACATCGGTCACGGCGGGCAAAGTAAAGCTGACTGGGCTGGTATCCGCTGTCCGGGTAGTCACTTCGAAGGTGGTACTGTAATCGCCCAGGGTGATGGTGCTGATGCCGGTGCTGCCAAAATCGTTGGGGGCTTGTTGCTGGATGGCGAGCTGGTCGCCAGCGGAGACGGAGGCGCTTTCACCGACGGATTGGCTGTTAACAATCAGGGTGCCATTGGTAACGGTCAGGGTCAGGCTGCCATCAAAGCCCGACAGGGTAACCGTGGCACTTTGCGAGGTGCTGTTGGGTGCACGGTTGTCCTGGGCCGGGAATGAGAAGCTGTCGGGTGTGGTGTCTGGCTCTGTGTCTGTACCGCTGCCAGCGTCGGGGTCTGTACCTGTGTCAGGATCGGTACCAAATTCAGCATCTTCATCGAAGTCGTAATCCTGCTCGTCAACATCGACTTCAAAGCTGCCCTCATCCATATCAAAGACGATACGCACATCGTCCAGTACCGCATCAAAGCCGGTGCGGTTGGCACGGAAGGCATTATTAAACAGGTCGTAGGTTTGCGGGTCGAGCGCGCGTTCTTCAAACTGGTCGGCGAAGTTGGCGAGAATGACATCTTCTGCTGCTGCCAGTGCGGTTTCATCAAAGCTTTCTGCTTCGTCATCCCAGGCGCTGACCAGAGCGGCCAGGCTTTGCTGGTCATTGGCCAGGAACAGGGCCAGGGTGGTCAGAGGAGTAACGTTGACCGTAATATCGGCAGCTTCAGCAAAGGAATATTGAATCGCTGTGCTGGTATCATCCGGACGGGCTTCCAGCATGAATGGTGGCGTCATGCCGTCGACGTTAACGCTGAAGCTGCCGTCGTCTTCGATGATCACATTGGTCTGGCGGCCATCCGCGTCATACACAAAGACCGTGCCGTCGATGGCCAGGCCTGTGGCGGCGGTACCAGTCAGAACCGGGCTGTCGGTATCGCCGCTGTCGGTATCACCGCTGTCGGTATCACCGCTGTCAGTATCACCGCTGTCAGTATCACCGCTGTCAGTATCACCGCTGTCAGTATCACCGCTGTCAGTATCACCGCTGTCAGTATCCTGGCTTTGGTCCTGGTTATCACTTGAGCCTGAGCTTGAATTGCCGCCACAGGCGGTCAGAGTAAGGGTTGAAGCCGCCATAATGGCTAGCATCAGTTTGCTTATTTCCATTGTATTTATTCCATGTTATCGGGCGATTCATGTGGCCCGTAAGCCGAAAATTCGGGCATTAAGGAAAATATTTGCGCGTCTTGTTCTAAAAACGTCAGCAGACTAGGGAAGAAAAAGCGGTTTTCCTTCACCAAATCGGGTGAATTTTCAGTTTTTGTGGTCTTTTGTTCGTCTGTGTCAGTAACTGTTGTTTTTCAAATGACGGTCTGCCTGGGCAGGCGTATGGCTTGGGGGATGTGCTAGGGGATGTGTTGAGGCATGTGTTGGGGGGAAGTAGGTGGCGTGGTTTGTCGCTTTTACGACATTGTCTTTACAGATGCGGCCCTGGTGTTTTTTCTTCTCTCGCCTTTTTTATAACTTACTGATTTTCAAGGATAATATTTTGACCATGAGTGGCTGGTGATTTGCAACGTAACAGCCAACTCCGTGACTGATGCAGGACCACCCATGCGCTATGAACCTTACGATGCCGAATACGCGGCTGTTCCGACTCTGACCGATGGTGAGCGGCTGGATTATTATCTGCTACGTGCTTTCGAAACCGAGGAAAGCTGGAGCTTGCGGGCAGGCAAAGCCTGGTTTGTACGTGATCTGGATGGCCAGCGGGTACTGCCTTTGTGGCCTTACCGGCGTTATGCGCTGGAATCGGCTCTGGATATCTGGGAAGACTGCCGCCCGGATTCTGTCGCTCTGGAGTATTTGCTGGACACCGTACTGCCCGAACTGGCGGCCAATGATGTGATGCTCGATATCATGCCGCGAGGCACAGAGGCCGGCTGTCTGATTACGCCCCACCGGCTGATGAGTATTTTTGAAGGCATGCTGGATGCCGGAGAGTATCGGCTGGAAGGATAGACAACGGCTCAGGAGCTGCACTGCGATTACGCTAATGGGCTGATATACTGGCGTTATTTACACCGGAGGCCGTGATGGCAGAGCAGATTCCAGACGACAAGCCATTACCACCAGGGGATTACGAGTGCTGTGAAAGTGGCTGTGATCGCTGTGTGTGGGATATTTATCGTGAGGACGTGGCAGAGTGGGAAGCGGCACAAAAAGCCAAGCGCGCCCAGGCAGAATCAGCACCAGCTCCAACCCCCAACGACACTCACAACGGTCAGTAAGTGTATCTGGCTGGTCACTGGTCAGGCTGCTGCTGTCCTCTACTGGTTGTTACGGGCAGGCTGCACCTGTGCCGAACCTTCTCCTCTCGGGTCTGCGGCGGCAGTCACCGCACCGGATACATGATCCCACCGAATTGCCTGCATATTGCCATATTGGCGTCCAGCATCCTTGAGTTGATGACCCAGGGCTTGCAGCTGTTGCCGCTGATCCGGTGTCAGACTGCCGGGTTCATATTGGATTCTGTCGGGCAGATATTGGTGGTGAATACGTGGCTGGGCCACCCAGTCTTCGACCGGTTTGTCTTGCATGGCTTGTAATATGCCGAGCAAGACCATGGTGATAATACGGCTGCCGCCCGGAGTGCCAATAATGGCTGTCTGGTCGGCGGAGACCAGCAGGCTGGGGCTCATACTCGACAGCGGTCGCTTGCCGGGAGCAATGGCATTGGCTTCTGCACCGACCAGACCATAGGCATTGGGTGCGCCGGGTTTGGCCGAGAAATCATCCATTTCGTTATTCAGCAACACCCCGGTGCCGGGAACGGTAAATGCGGAGCCAAAGGGTAAATTGATGCTGAGCGTGGCAGACACCATATTGCCGTGGGCATCCAGTACTGACAGGTGAGTGGTGTGGAAACCTTCTTCGATGTTTTTGGGGCCTGCTAGCGAGATGGATGGCGTGGCCCGGTCGAGACGGATGCCGTCGGCCCACTGCCGGTTGTGGCTGGTCGACATCAAGTGTTGGGTTGGTACGTCAACAAAGTCGGGATCACCAAGGTATTTGGCGCGGTCGTGGTAGGCCCGGCGCATCACTTCGGCCAGCAAGTGGGTTTGTTGTACCTGATCCATGCTGCGCCAGGGAAATTGCGCCAGCATGGTTAACATCTGGGTCAGGGCAATACCACCAGAGGATGGCGGTGGAGCGCTGATCAGGGTGTATTCCCCCAAGGTTGCCGTGATGGGCTGACGTTCTATCACCTGATAGTTTTCCAGGTCCTGTAACGTCCAGTCGCCACCGGCAGCCTGGACGCCTTTAACCAGCGCCGCGGCGGTCGGGCCACGGTAAAAGCCGTCGTGGCCCTGGCTGGCCAGGCGTTCCAGGGTGATGGCCAGTTCGGGTTGCTGGATGAGGTGGCCAACGGCTGGCATCTTGCCGTTACTGAGAAACAGGCGGGCACTGTCGGGGTAACGTTGCAGGGTTTTTAAGCGGTAGTTCAGTAATTTGCGGTATTGCGGGTAAACCGCAAAGCCATCACGGGCCTGTTGGATCGCGGCGTGTAACGAGGTGCTGAGCGGCAAGTGGCCATACTGTTCGGCAAGCCAGTGAAAAGCCGCGGCCTGCCCGGGAATCGCCGCAGCAGTGGGGCCGTTAATGGCCTTGTCGCGGATAACGTTTCCCTGCTCATCGAGATAATAATCACGGTGAGCTGCCAGCGGGGCCTGCTCGCGAGCGTCAACAAAACGGTATTGCTGGCGGTCGGCCAGGTACAGCAGCCAGAAACCACCACCGCCGATGCCAGCGCTGTAAGGCTCAACCACGCCAAGACTGGCAGCAACGGCGATGGCGGCATCAATGGCGTTACCACCGGCATTGAGGATATCCATACCGGCCTGGGTTGCCAATGGGTGGGCGCTGGCAATGGCATGTGAACCGGGGGGCTGGGGCCTGACGATCAGGGTTGTTTCAGGCGTGGCAGGCGCAGTGGCTTGGAGAGTGGTTGCTGGAGATGTAGTTGTTTGAGACGTGGTTATTGGAGATGTCGCCGTGGACGGCTCTTCGGTTTGGGCACAGGCAACCACCCCGATCAATATGAGTAATAACAAGCCCGGGCGGTAAACGAGTGGCTGGTGTAACAGTCGGGATAATAAAGTTGCGGTCATCGGTCATCCTGAATGGCGGCGGAAGGCCGTATAGAAGATGCCAGTGTGCGCAACCCGATAGCGTGCTGCAAGGCAAACACGCTATCGTCAGCAGAACAGGGTGTTCAGCTCAGAGGGTCAGTTCAGGAAGCTTGTTTGCCCGTCAGGCGTTCGTACTTGGCTTCGAGCTCTTCCTGGGTTTCGGTGTTGTTTTCGTCCAGCGGAATACAATCGACAGGGCAGACCAGCTGACACTGGGGCTCGTCGTAGTGGCCAACACATTCTGTACATTTGCCTGGATCGATCTCGTAAATCTCTTCACCGGCAGAAATTGCTTCGTTGGGGCACTCAGGCTCACACACGTCACAGTTGATACATTCATCAGTAATAATTAACGACATTTATTCCTCCGTCAGGCGTGTGGCCGTGACTCATTAACATGTTTTACCAAGGCGTCTGCGACTGCCGGGTGTACGAAGTTGCTGATATTGCCCTGCAAGGAGGCAATTTCGCGCACCAGAGTGGATGAAATAAACGAATATTTCTCCGCCGGTGTCAGAAACATGCTCTCGACACGTGGAGCCAGCACGCGATTCATATTGGCGAGCTGGAATTCGTATTCGAAATCCGAGACGGCACGCAGGCCTCGCAAGATGATGTTGGCATCGCGTTCCTGGACAAAATCTGCCAGCAGGTTACTGAAGCCGACAACTTCAACATTGGGCAGATGGGCCAGCACTTCACGGGCCAGGTCGACGCGTTCGTCCAGTTCCAGCATAGGCCGTTTTTTCTGATTGTCTGCAACTGCAACGATGATGTGGTCAAACATCTTCGCTGCGCGTTCAACCAGATCCGTATGGCCATTGGTAATGGGGTCGAACGTACCGGGGTAGACGACAGTATTCATGGCTGTGGCCTCTGAGGTTCAGGTCGGGCGCATAGTAAACAAAAGCTACCCAAGCCACAATAAAGGTTACAACGGTTGTTCATGACCCTGGTCAGGCCATTGATCAGACTGTTGCTGGCTTTGGGCGGCAATTGCCAGTGAAAAAGCAAATAGCAAATGGTGCCGGATGTCATCATAACAGTTGTTGCCCCATCAGCATTGGGCCAGCACTCCGGCCGGTACAGGGGTTTCCAGAATCGCGGCGATGGTATGGATCAGGTCGCGTTCAGCCGGGCGCAATATACCGTCAGCACGGCCGCAGGCTACCATGGATTTGATCAATCGGCCTTTGATATGGGGGTATAGCTCGGTCAGCCGGGTGAGCGACTGGTTCAACGGTTTCAGGCTGTTGCCCGGAGGCTGAAACTGAATACCAAGTGAACCAAAAGCCCCGTCAGCCAGACTCATCTGAAAGGCCTGGGCGGCGCTTTCCGAGTCATCGTGGCCTTTGGCGGCCAGGAACGACAGTAATACGGCGATGTCGTCAGCGACCGCTTCGGGCTTGCTGTAGCGGGCCTTGACCGGGGTGACCTTGTTAAAGTGGCCAGCAAGATACTGACTCAGCAAGCGGAACAGACACCATTCAAACAGATCAATCTGGCCATCCGCTTTCATCAGGCCTATCAGCAGGGTGTGAAAGGTACGGTACTGGTTTTCGGATAGCTGTTTGAGAGCCGGAATGGCCAGTTCAACCAGTGGTAACCGTTGTTCTGGCGCCAGAGCCTGGATTGCAGGAATCAGCCGCAGGGCCTGTTGGTATGTCTCGCGACCGGCCTGTTGCAGAATAAGATTCAGCTGTTGGTCGTGCACAAAACGCTCGGGAGGAGCCAGCAGCAGTGCATAAATGAGTGCCTGAGCCTGATGCGGGTCACGGGCCTGGTCGGACAGAGACATGGCCGGGCTGCCCGACTGATGATCGGCCGGGCTATTGATCGTATTGATAGCATGGCTGGCAGCGTCTGGACGCCCGCTGGTTGCTGCAACAGCCGCGGCAACCCCCATGACACCAGCCAGTCGGCTGGCACTGGATGAGTGATCAACCAGCTCGGGGTTGGCCTGTTCGGCATCGGTTCTGGCCTGTGGTGCCAGATAACGGCCGTCCCAGGTGGGTTCGATGCGGCGGATACGTTGTTCCAGCGGCGGGTGTGTTGCAAACAGTGGCAGGCGGAAGTGCATGGCGCTGCCAAAAAACAGGTGGGCGGTTTCTTCGCGCTCCGGGCTGCTGATGTCGCTGCCACTGCCATGACCAATCACTTTCAGTGCTTCACCAATACTTTCCGGGTTTCGGGTGTACTGCACTGCGGAGGCGTCGGCGAGAAATTCACGTTGTCGTGAAACCGCTGCCTTGATCAGGTTGCCAAAAAAAACGCCGATATAACCCAGTACCAGCAATGCCAGGCCAATGGCCCAGAATGGCGCGCTGTTATTGCGTTTGTCGCTGGAACTCAGCAGGCGGCGCTGGCTGGTGGCTTCGATAATAAAGCGGCCGCTCAGGGCAATAAACAGAATGCCGAATAACAGCGCCATCAACCGGATATTCAGCCGCATGTCACCATTGGCAATATGGCTGAATTCGTGGGCAATAACCCCTTGCAGCTGGTCGCGGCTGAGCTTGGTCATGCAGCCTCGGGTAACGCCGACCACCGCATCGGAGGCCTGATAACCGGCGGCAAAGGCATTGATGCTGTCGTCGTCCAGTACATAGACCGGTGGTACCGGCATACCGGCGGCAATGGCCATTTCTTCCACGACATTAAGCAAGCGGCGTTCGTAAAAATCGCTGCTGTTGGGGGGCAGGCGATGGCCGCCGAGAGATTCGGCCACCACATGACCGCCACCACGCAGGTTGAGCCAGCGATACAGGCTGGCCAGTCCGATGACCAGCATCACCAGTGCCGAGATGATCAGGATTCGTTCTGTCGAGAGGGAATCAAAAAAGGAGAGGCCAGGCTGACCCGCCCGGGCGGCCAGCTCAACACTGTTGATGGTCTGACCCTGGCCATACCAGATAATCAGTGCTACCAGCAGGTTGATGGCAGCCACCAGCGCCACCACGGCCAAAACAAACAGCAGAATCAGTCGCCGGGTTTGTTTGCGGGCCTGATCCTGATGGTTAAAGAAGTCCATATTGTATCCACTCTGCCTGTACGGTCGGGGCTAATCAGAAAGACACTTTGGGTGCTGCCTGGATGGCGGCACTGTCGGCAAATTCGAGCAGGCGTGCATCTTCCCGGTGACCAAACAGGCCGGCAAACATTACCGGTGGAAAGGACTGGCGATAGCTGTTGTAGGTGGTGACGGCATCGTTGAAGGCCTGACGGGCAAACGAGACGCGGTTTTCGGTGCTGGTCAGTTCTTCCGAGACTTGCATCATGTTCTGATTGGCTTTGAGATCCGGGTAGGCTTCCATCACCACGTTGAGGCGACCGAGGGCACCGGTCAGGGCACCTTCGCCGTTCATCAGTTGTTGCATGGCATCGGCGGCCCCAGGGTGGCTGGCAGCGGCTTTCAGTCCTGCGGCCGCGCTGTTGCGCGCGTTGATAACGGCTTCAAGGGTTTCGCGCTCGTGGCTCATATAAGCCTTGGCGGTTTCTACCAGATTGGGAATCAGGTCGTAGCGCCGTTTCAGTTGCACTTCGATCTGGGCAAAGCTGTTTTCGTAACGGTTGCGGTAGCTCACCAGAGTGTTGTAAATCGACACCAGATAAATCAGCAGCAAGGCAATAACAACCAGCGTGACAATGGTAGATATATCCATAACAGTTCCTTTCTCGGTTAGCTCGTCCTCGATATGCTGACATGACGGGGTCGAGGATCGTGTGACGCATGATTATTGACGAAGATTAATTCCGCACCCAGTCGCCGTTGGCAGTCTGGTAATACAGTCCCTGTTTGTTGGCTTTGGTCGTCAGTTTTTCTCCGGCAATTTTTTCAATACTGGCCAGTGGTGCGTTTTGTTTGTTGGCAATTTCCTGGTAGTGGATCTTGCGCTTGAGATTGATCTCAACCATCAGGGCGGCGGCTTCAGTATGGCTGGTATCGACCAGGCCAAGGTAGCCGTCCAGTCGTTCGCCCACCAAACCCGACTCCCGAGCGGTGTCAAGGTCGATGGCCATAACCGAAAAGGACAGCATCAGGGTGCAGAGTGCCAGCAGCAGTCGTTTCATGAATATCTCCATAACTCAGAACAGGGCGTCGTTTTCTTCAAACAGATTGTCGAGATCTTTTTCTACCTTGACCCGGACTTCGTGTTCAATCTTGACGTTAAGGTTGATGGTAATGGGTTTTTCGGGAGCGGCCAGTTTGACGGTACAGGCTGATAAAACGCTGGCCAGAACAATCGCAGACACGCTCAAGACAATGCGGGGGGTGTATGGCATAACAGGCCTCCTGGGCAATTGGACTCTACTGTAACGTTGGATTGTGGCAATGCAACCGCTGTCTGGCGTCAGTAGACAGTCAGTACCCGGGTCTGGCATGGTCGGGTCGTCAGGGGATCGGTTGATCGATCAGACAGTGCAGCTTTTACCGTGCCCGGAATGATAATACGTGGATACGGTGTTTGATCAGGACTTTGGTTTATTTTATGGCATGGTTGACTTTCTAATGACAAATAGCCTTGTGCGATTCCCTCTGACAGCATGGTTGCTGTTGATCCTGGCCTGTCCTGTGATGGCGGAATCCATCCGGGTTGCGGTGGGCATTTCCATGTCGCCCTATATTATTACTGAAGAAGACTCAGGGGCAGAGCTGGAGATTGTTCGCGAAGCGCTGGCGTTGCAAGGGTATGACATCGAGCCAGTGTATGTACCTTATATCCGGGTGCGCAGTCTGTTGCATCAGGGAAATGTGGCGGCGGCGATGACCTTGCCCAAGACCGATGAACCAGCGGATAAAAGCATCTTCTTTTCAGATGAATACATTACTTATCACAACGTGGCTGTGGCGCTGGCATCCGCCGGGATCAAGCTGGATCACGTTGCCAATATGGCCGATTATCGTGTGCTGGGGTTTCAGACCGCCCAGCAGCTCTTGGGGCCGGAATACGGGCGCATGAGTCTTCGTAACCCTCAATACAGTGAAACCATACGGCAAAATCGCCAGATAGAAATGTTGTTCTCTGGACGTACTGAGATGATTGTTATTGATCAACATATTTTTGATTTTTATCGAAATCAGACAACCCGGGTGAATACCGGACTCAAGGTGGATGTGTTTGATGTGTTGGATCCTGTCCACTATCGGGTTGGCTTTCGCAATCCGGCCTTGCGGGATAAATTTAACGTCGGGTTGCAGCAATTGCGTCAGAGTGGCCGTTATCAGACGATTCTGGATCGTTATTTAAAGTAGTCTGCTGTTTTTTTCATGTATTGGATACCACCTTTCAATAGGCAATTATCGCCATGAAAAGGGCCATTATGGCAGTGAAAATGCGGATTTCGTCAACACTGAAGCAGCCTAATACCATCGTCCCTTGCGTTCAGTCATGCTGTTTGATTCCAATGAGCTCGCAAAACTCGCTATAATTCGCGCGATTCTAATTCTGATAAGCCGTATTAGCTTAAAAAGGGGACCGTTGTGAAACATCTGAAAGCGCTGATTCTGGTTGCTGCCACCTTATTGGTTTCGCAAGCATTCGCTGCGACAGCTACTAATGAAGAAAACATTCGCGAACGTATCGCCCCGGTGGGTGACGTTTGTGTGGGTGCAGAGTGTGGTGGTGCTGTTGTGGTTGCATCCGGTCCTCGCTCTGGCGAAGACATTTATGGTGCTGCCTGTATTGCCTGCCATGGTAGCGGTATTCTGGGTGCTCCAAAGAAAGGCGATACTGCTGCCTGGAACACTCGTTTGGATAAAGGCTTTGAAGCCACGTTGAGCAATGCGGTCAACGGCCTCAATGCCATGCCACCAAAAGGTAACTGCCTGGATTGCTCGGAAGATGAGCTGCTGGCGGCTATCAAGTTTATGTCTGGTCACGAGTAATCTTCGGTTACTTTGCCACAGGCACAAAAAAAAGCCGCGTTATCGCGGCTTTTTTTGTGCCTATGATTTGTCCCGGCCCGGTGTTGCTGTGTTGCTCGTCCGGGCTGGGTCAGGCATCAGTCGGCGATATTCAGCGCCCGACGCATAAACTCAGGCATGGCCATACCGGCCGCATGGATTTCGGCATTATAGTACTCCGTGCGGAACGGTTTGGCTGCGGCGTCTTCGATACGGAAGCTGGTGGTATCTCCCCCCTTGCTGGCCAGAGTACAGCTCCACCAACCGGATGGGTAAATCACTTGCGGAAACTGCACGGTGTGGCTGCTGGTAGCACCGGCGGCGGCCATATCAACATGGATTTTCTTGATGATGGAGTCACTGTGGTACAGCGGTGATTCCGACTGTTGTACCACAATGCCCAGTGGCGCCAGCGCCGTGAAGCAGTCCTTGTAAAAATCGATGGCAAACAGTCCTTCTGCCGGGCCAACAGGGTCGGTGCTGTCGATAATAATCACATCCAGGGATTCCGGTGCGCGATCCTTGATCCACTGAATGCCATCGGCAAATAAAATATTGGCCCGTGGGTCGGCGTTGGATTCACACAGTTCCGGGAAGTGTTGCTCCGACATGCGGGTCACAAGCTCATCGATATCAATTTGCCAGACCTGCTCAACGCCGGGGTGTTTCAGCACTTCGCGCAGGGTGCCACAGTCGCCACCACCAATAATGGCAACGTTTTTGGGGGCCGGGTGAGCGAACAGCGCTATATGCGACATCATTTCGTGGTACACAAAGTTCTCACGGGTAGAGACCATGGTGCAGCCATCAATCACCATCAGCTTGCCGAAGGTTTCCGTGTCGTAGATATCAATGCGCTGGAATTCGCTTTGAACGCTGTCGATTTTGCCCTTCACTTTCAGGGAAAAGGCAGAGCCTTGTTGATCAAATACTTCGGTAAACCAGCCGTCTGCCAGTGAGTGTGTCATATTGGATACTCAAATGAATCGATGTTCTTTAAAATCGGCGGCTGGCAGCACGACGGATATGCCGTCCGCGCTCGCCCCGACAGCGATCTGTGCGTTGATCCGTGAATTGGTCTAACGCCGGTCGTTGCGGATACTGCGAGCCGATAACAGCTGCCGTTACCGCGACCATTCTTTGGCGCAGCAAGATACCTTAACCACGGATTCGCGCCAAGTGAATCAGCATTCAGGATAGCCCATGACCACCGCCCAACCTGCCTCCGCCAGTGATGTCTATAACCTGCCTTACTGGAGTGAGGGTTATGCCCGTATCAATGATCTGGGCAACCTGAGTATTCACCCGGATGCATCCCCGTCTGCAGGTATCGACCTCGAAGGGTTATCGGCACTGGTGCGTCAGGAAGGCCTGCGTTTGCCGGTCTTGCTGCGCTTCCCCGGTATTCTGCATCACCGGGTGGGCAGTCTGGTGCAGGCTTTTGAGCAGGCACGCCAGGCATGTGATTATCAGGGCGGGTTTACGCCGGTTTACCCCATCAAGGTCAACCAGCAGCAACCGGTGGTGGCGCAAATTGTTGCCGGTCAGCGCCTGGCGGGCATTGAACGGATCGGGCTGGAAGCCGGCAGCAAGCCGGAGCTGATTGCGGTACTGGCGCAAACCCGTGATATCAAGGCGACGATTGTGTGTAACGGCTACAAGGATGCGCATTTTGTGCGGCTGGCGCTGATGGCAGAGAAAATGGGCCATCATGTGTTTCTGGTGATCGAAAAACTGTCAGAATTACCCATGATTCTGCGCGAAGCGGAGCGGGTTGGCGTCCAGCCTCGGCTGGGGGTGCGGGCACGGCTGGCCACCATCGGCAAGGGCAACTGGCAGAATACCGGCGGTGAAAAATCCAAGTTTGGCCTGTCGGCCCTGCAGATTCTGCAAGTGGTGGAGCTGCTGCGTCAGCAAGGGCAGCTGGAGACGCTGCAGTTATTGCATTTCCACCTGGGCTCGCAGCTGGCCAATATCCACGATATTCATACCGGTTTGCGCGAGTGCAGCCGTATCTTTGCCGAGCTGGTGACGCTGGGGGTTCCGGTGCAGTGGCTGGATGTCGGGGGCGGCCTGGGCGTGGATTACGAAGGCACACGCTCGCGCAGTTATTGCTCAATGAACTACAGCATGCAGGAATATGCCCGCAAAGTCGTGGAAGCCATGAAGGAGATCTGCGCCGAAATTGGTGCCCCGGAACCTCATATTCTGACGGAATCCGGTCGTGCCATGACCGCTCACCACGCAGTGTTATTAACCGAAATCATTGACCATGAGCGGCCCCTTGATGGCGAGCTGGAGCCAATGCAAGACAGCGACCCTGTGTGCCTCAAAGGTCTGTATCGGGCGTATGACACCTTGCTGGCATCTCGCAGTAGCGGTCTGGTGGAGTTGTTTCACGATATCCAGCACTGGGTGGCGGAAGCCCATGCCTCGTTCAGTCTTGGGCTGTTGTCACTGGCACAGCGAGCCAGTGTTGAAACCCTGTACGCCCGTACCTGCCAGTTGCTGGTGGAAAAGCTGAACCCCGGCAATCGTGCTCATCGGCCTCTGCTGGACGAACTGCAAGAGAAACTGGCCGACAAGGTATTTGTGAATTTTTCGCTGTTCCAGTCTTTGCCGGATATCTGGGGTATCAACCAGATTTTCCCTATCCTGCCGGTGACGGGGCTGGATCAGCCGATGGCGTATCGCGGCGTGTTGCAAGACATCACCTGTGATTCGGATGGCCGTATTGATAATTATGTTGAAAATGACGGTCTGGGCACCAGCTTGCCGCTGCCATCGATCAATCGCGGCGATATGCTGGCGTTTTTTATGGTGGGGGCTTATCAGGAGATTCTCGGCGATTTGCACAACCTGTTCGGGGATACCGACTCGGTGGATGTTGTGCTGGATGCCGAAGGCCAGCCACAGCTGCACAATCCGGTGTGGGGCGATCATATTGCCAAGGTGTTGGGTTACGTCAATTTTAATGAAGATGATATTCGCCACCGCCTGCTCAGTCAGGTAGAACAGAGCGCACTGGATGACAGCGACAAAGCGATGTTCCAGCGTGAACTGGCGGAATCCATGCAGGCGTACACCTACTTGCAGTTATAAGCGCTGGCCTGAATATTCAAGCCAGCAAGCCCCGCTGATGCGGGGTTTGATGTACGGAACGGAGCAAAACCGGTCAACCGTCGTGTGACCGCTGACCGGCCTTCAGTCCGGAGTCATCACTCAGGACAAGTGATTGACAGCTTCCATGCCATAGACAGGGGTTGCAATCCCTTCCATGCGAGCCTTGATTTGCAGGGACAGATATTGCGAGTAATGACGCGACTGATGCAGGTTACCGCCGTGGAACCACAGCGCCTGCTGGTGAGTGGGTTTCCACATATTGCGCAATTCCCCTTCCCATGGTCCTGGGTCCTTGGTGGTTTGCGATCCCATGCCCCAGCATTTGCCCACCTTGTCGGCGACTTCCTGGGAAATAATCCGGGCGGCCCAGCCGTTCATCGAGCCATAGCCGGTGGCGTAGACAATCAGGTCGGCAGGTAGCTCCGTGCCGTCGGTCAGTATCACCGAGTGGGGTAATATCTGTTCGATGGTGGTGCGGCTTTTCAGCTTGATATCGCCGTTGGCTATCAACTCGGATGCCCCCACGTCAATATAGTAGCCCGATGCCCGGCGCAGGTATTTCATAAACAGACCGGAGCCATCATCGCCAAAATCAAGCATAAATCCGGCTTTCTCCAGGCTTTGATAAAACTCGGCATCCTGCTCGGCCACTTCTTTGTAGATGGGAATATGGAATTCCGGCATCACCTTGAAAGGAATTGAGGCAAAGGTCAGATCGGCCTTGTAGGTCGTCATACCGTTTTGTACCGCTTCTTCGGAATACAAGCCTCCCAGTACCTTGTCCATCAGGGTATCGGATTTGATGATATGAGTGGAAGAACGCTGGATCATGGTAACGTCGGCACCGTGTTCCCACAGCGCGGCACAGATATCGTGGGCGGAGTTGTTAGCTCCCAGTACCACAACACGTTTACCGGCATAGGCTTCGCCACCTGGGTGCTGGCTGGAGTGATGCTGTTCACCTTCGAAACTGTCTTGCCCTGGAATCCTGGGAATATTCGGGATACCCGACATTCCGGTTGCCAGCACCAGCTGTTTGGGGCGCAAGGTCAATGCTTCACCCTGACGATTGACCTGTACTACCCACTCTTCGGCCTGTTCGTCATAGTGGGCTGAAGTGCATTCGGTCGAACCCCAGTAATTCAATTCCATCACCTTGGTGTACATCTCCAGCCAGTCACCGATTTTGTCTTTCGGTGCAAAGACGGGCCAGTGATCAGGGAAGGGCAGGTACGGCATATGGTCGTACCAGACCGGATCATGCAAGCATAAGGACTTGTAGCGTCGACGCCAGGCATCGCCGGGTTTTTCCAGCTTGTCGATGATCAGGGTTGGTACTTCCAGCTGGCGCAGCCGCGCACCAAGACCGATTCCTCCCTGGCCGCCACCAATAATCAGGCAATAAGGCTGCTTTTCGTAGCCCAGTTCGGCTTCTTCCTGCTGGCGCTTTTCCTGCCAGGTTTGACGGTTACGCTGAATACCATGTTCCGCTCCTCGAGGGCGTTGGGCATTACGTTTTTCCGGAAAATCTTTCAGCTCCACCATGGTGGTCAGTAGCGTCCAGGCTTGCCCCTGACGTAGGCGCAGATGGCCTCGTCCGTGAGCGACAGCCGTGTCGAAACAGATCCAGGCTTCAATCACACCGTTGTTGTCGGTGGCTTCTTCTTCCAGCCGCCAATTGGATGGCTGCACCTGAGCGAGTGTTTCGGTCAGCATCGCCTGTATGGCGTCCCGGCCTTCCAGGGTTTTGATATTCCAGGTGAAGGCGACCAGATCGCGCCAGAACCCTTGCGGTTCAAACAGGGACGTAGCCGCTGCGGTATTACGGTTCTGTAACGCCTGATTGAAGTGATCGAGCCAGGTTTGTGCCTCAATGGATGCGGGGGACTGTGGTGACGTTGCCGCCGGTGTGGCTGTGGAATTCCGGGTCATGGATAACTCCTGCTTTCTCTTGTTGTTTTTATTTGGGCGCTGAGCCTCTGATGGGTTATAGCAGCTGCTGTGCCAGATTGAGTGCATTGTTATTTGTTCTTATAACTTACTGATAAATAATAAGATTTATTTTTAATCGGAATATCTGTAGCGGTACTGGAGGCAAGCTGTGAAACAGCTGTAACGCCGAAAACGATACAGCTGCAGTGGTCACATTACAGTTGTAACGCTGAACGAAAGTGGAACGAATGGGCCTGTGACAGCCACTACATAGTCTCTTTAGACTGATTGACCTGATAACAATAAGTATTGGCCGCCAGGCGGCAAGGATGGATATAGGTGCCTGAACATATGACCTGCTCAACCGATGCGATCTGCGCCCGTGCTCATACCCAAGCGATTACTGAATTCGCCCGGCGGCCACCAGAGTCTGCTGACGCCGATATGATCGGCCGCTCTTGGCAACGCTGTTTGCAGCAATATGGGTTGCAGCCCGGACGTCAACAGTCTGCCCGGATTGTGACTCGGTCTATCCTGAAGGAGCATCAAGAGGCGGCTGATGAACTGCTGGCCGTTGCGCGTGCCGGGGTTAACCAGCTTTACGCCAGTATTCACGGGATGGGCTATGTCTTGCTATTGACCGATCACCGTGGCGTAACGGTTCAGTTTCATGGTGAGCGCCATCTTGATGACCACTTGCGGCGGGCGGGGTTGTATCTGGGTGCTGACTGGGATGAAAGTTATGCCGGTACCTGCGCGGTGGGTACCTGTATTCAGGAGCAGGCAGCGCTGACTTGCCATAGGGGGGATCATTTTGACGGTGCCCATATTGGCCTGACCTGTACTGCTGCCCCGATCTTTGGCCCTTCCGGTGAGTTGATTGCGGTGCTGGATATCTCTGCGCTGAATTCTCCGGCAGCGCGGGACAGCCAGATGTTTGCCTTGCATTTGACCCAGCTGTACGCACATATGATTGAAGATGCTTACTTTCTGCGCCGTTATCGTCGTCATCTGGTGTTTCGTTGTGACGACTCACGGGAGTTTGTTGCTCTTAATGGTCGGGTGTTGTTTGCGCTGGATGACACAGGTGAAATTATCGCAGCCAATACCGCCGGACGTTTATTGCTGGCCGATAATCCTGTGGGTTTGCCGGAGCTGATGGACAGTGACTGGGACGATATTCTGGCCATTAACCAGACTCGTGGCGATGGCGTACAAGCCTTCCATCTGGCCTCGAGTGGACAAACGGTGTTCGGCACCTTGATAGAACCCAAGCGTCCCTGCATCTCGGTGGCAACTGGCCCGGCACCCGTGGATGTCAGTCGGCCACTTGAGAGGGTGCCGGAGTTGGACTGTCTGGCCGGTGATGATGCGGCCATGCGTAAAACCCTCGAACAGGCTAAGCGTTTGCGTCAGCGTGATGTCAATTTGTTGATTCTGGGAGAAACCGGAACGGGTAAAGATATGCTGGCCAATGCGATTCACGCCAGCAGCCACCGCCGCAACAAGCCCTTTGTCGCGCTGAATTGTGCCGCCATACCGGAATCTTTGATTGAAAGTGAACTGTTTGGCTACCGCGCAGGAGCCTTTACCGGCGGACGCAGCAAGGGTGCCAAAGGGCTGGTGCAGCAAGCCGATGGCGGCACCTTGTTTCTGGATGAAATCGGCGATATGCCCTTGCAGTTACAAACTCGCTTGTTGCGCGTGCTGGCCGAAGGCGAAGTCACGCCGTTGGGGGCCGATGAGGCGGTTTTTGTTGATTGTCGTATCATCGCCGCAACTCATCATAATATTCAGGCCATGATAGAACGTAACGAATTCCGGGCCGATTTATATTATCGCTTGAATGGCGCGACGCTGCCTCTGCCACCACTGCGGCAACGGGCTGACAGGGAATTTTTGATACGTGCTTTACTGGCAGAACTGAAACAAAAATTACAACGGCCGGAATTGCGCTTGCGGGCGGATGTGATCAGCGCTTTGTTAGCCTACGCCTGGCCTGGCAATGTTCGTGAGCTTGTCAACGTACTGGCCTTTGCAGAAGCCAATAGCTGTGATGATGTTATTACGCTGGCGGATCTGCCGGAGCTTCTTCACAGTGATCAATCTGCTTCTGTCGCTGGTGCGCGGGAGACCAGTCATGTGCTGAGCAGATCGATGATGACAACCGGTGCAGTACCTTCGGCTGCGGTGTCCCGTTCTGAATCGGCGAGCCATCCATCACTGAATGCAGAAGGACAGGCATTGGTGGGGTTACTGGATCAGCATGACTGGAATCTCAGTGCCGTGGCCCGGGTGATGAAGGTGTCCAGACCAACCTTGTACCGTCGTATTCGCAAATACAGCATCCAGCGCCAGACTTGCATTGTATCAGGGCACGCTGGAGGGAAACCGCAGAACCGTTTGGTTTAGAGAGCCATGGCGTGTAAATAATTGTATCGTACCGCGCTAAGGTTGCCCGAGTGGTCTATATGCAATGGGGAGCAGTTAACAAGAGGGGATTCAAATGTCTGATGATCATTTTGAAAGACCGGCAGATGACGGTAGCGAACTCAAGCAGAGTGATGCTGCACACAAGCAACGCCAGCAAGCGCTGGCCAGTGATGTCGAAGCCTTTTTGTCTGGCGGCGGCCAAATTCAGAAGGTAGAAGACCGGATGATGGCAGACCCGCCGCGCAAGCCGCAAACCAGTTACGGCCGTCGTCCAATCTGAGAGATGGCTCCCGGGTTGGCGGCCGAGCCGTATGTTGCCCGGGTTTGTCTGTGGCGTTGTTGTTGGTTGTTATGGCTGCTGCCAGCGCTGAATCAGCTCAACGACTTCAGACAGCGTGCGGACTTGCAGGGTCGGCGGGCTAAAGGTATCCGGCCAGATACGGTTGTCCAGATTGACCCACAACGTATGTAAACCCACCGTTCGGGCTGCGTCGATATCGTGATGCGGATGATCGCCAATATGTAAGCATTCGTGCGCTTCGACACCGGCGTGAGCCAGGGCCGCCAGGAAAATATCTCCCTGTGGTTTGGCTGCTCCAACGGTTTCGGCGTTCAGGTGAGCGCTGAAATAATGATGAATACCCACACGCTCAAGATCAGCGTTGCCATTGGTGGCGGCGATCAAGGGCCAACGTGCCGACAATTGTTGCAACATGGTTTCGGCACCGGCAAACAATTCCAGCGTGCTGCGCTCCTGGGAGAACACCTCAAAGGCGGCACTGGCAAGATCATGGGCCGTGCTGCTGTCACAGCCGGTTTGCAAGGCTGCCCGGCGCAGGGTTTCGAAGCGTAGCCTGGATATCTGATGCTGCAATGACGGGTAGCATTCGGCCAATTCTGATTTGTACTGGCGCAGGCCGTCCCGGCTGTAAAGGTCGGCAAACCCGGGGCAGTGGGCGCATATCCAGTCATAGCAGGCTTGCTCGGCGCGTTGCATCACCGGGGTGGTGTGCCAGAGGGTATCGTCGAGATCGAGGGTGATCAGTTTCAGAGCCAAAGCATTGCCTTATTGTTTAACGGTTAACCGGCGTTTGCTGTAAGCGCAAGGCCAGTACGTCACAGAGATAATCCAGAAACAGGGTATCCATGGAAGTACGGTAGTAATTACCATCCTGACTGGCCAGTACCAGCAGGCCATGGTTGTCCTGGCCCCGAATCTGGGCGGCAGCGATGGATTCCATATCGGTGGTATCGAGCCGTAACAAGGCGGCCATATCGGCCTTGGGCAGCTGGCCACAAATGGCGCGATGGCCTTTGAACAGCCGCTGGATATTACGCTGATGTTCCTGATTACGCACCGCGATCAGTGGTCGCTCCAGCTGTCGCTCGGTAAAGTGCAGCATGGCCCAGGCGTTGACGCCAAAATCATTACGCAATGAGTCATCCAGTGCGGTATGGAGCGCCAGCCAGCTGTTGGCTTCGATCAGGGCCAGCACCAGCCGCCGGGTTTTTTCGAACAGCTGGTCGTTCCGGCGGGCATTTTCGAGCAGGTCAGACATGCGCTGGCGCAGCTCGATATTACGATCCCGATGCACCTGGACCTGACGCTCGATCAGGCTGGTCGCTCCGTGAGCTTCATGAGGAATACGCAAATGGGATAACAGCTCATCCTTGCCGACAAAAAATTCGGGATGATCTTCCAGGTACTGTGCGACATCGGCGTCGGTGAGTCGGGGTTGCTGGCTCATGCGGTCCTTACCTTGTTCTGTCAGAAGCGTTGTTCAGCGTCAATGGTTGGGGGAATCAGAGATTAACCCGACCATCATAAACCGTCACGGCTGGCCCGGTCATGCGGACGCTGGATTTACCATCCCAGTCAATCGTCAGCTCGCCACCCGGTAACGATACCGTCACGCCCGGTTCGAGCCAGCCACGTAACTGCCCGGATACCACCGCTGCGCAAGCACCGGTGCCACAGGCCAGAGTTTCACCACTTCCTCGCTCGAATACCCGCAAGCGAATGGCGTGGCTATTGATGACCTGCATAAAGCCGACATTGACCCGGTTGGGGAAGTATTCGCAGGATTCAATGATCGGTCCCCACTGCTGTACCGGAGCGTTATCGAGGTCGTTGACCCGGATCACGGCATGGGGATTACCCATGGACACGGCACCGAAGCGCACGTCACCAATACCGGCAACATGGCGTTGATATTCGGGCATGAACTGTTCAGCGATCATCGGAATGTCGGCCGGTGTCAGAATCGCCGGGCCCATATCCACCATCACCTGACCCTCGTTGGTCAGATGTAGCTCGATAATACCGTTGGCGGTTTCGACCCGAATATCCTGTTTGCCGGTGAGCATTTGCTCGTTAACAAAACGGGCAAAGCAGCGGGCACCATTGCCGCAATTCTCGACTTCACTGCCATCGGCATTGTAGATGCGATAGCGGAAGTCGACATCGGGCCGACTGGGGCGTTCGACCACCAGTAACTGATCGAAGCCAATACCAAAGTGGCGATCGGACAGTTCCCGGACTCGCTCGGGGCGGATTCGGCCGGTTTGAGTCACCAGATCGATTACCACAAAGTCGTTACCGAGGCCGTGCATCTTGCTGAATTTGACTCTCATGAATCCACCGGCAGCAGATTCTCATCTTCGAACAGCTGTTCGATGGTCTCGCGGCGGCGAATCAGATACGCCTGCTCGTCATCGACCATGATCTCTGCCGGGCGGCCACGGCTGTTGTAGTTGGAGGCCATGACAAAGCCATAGGCTCCCGCAGACATCACTGCCAACAGATCGCCTTGTTGCAGGGCCAGATCGCGGTCTTTGCCCAGAAAGTCACCGGTTTCACAAACCGGGCCAACCAGATCATAACGGCGTTCGATGGCGCTGCTGGTTTCTGCAACAGGCTTGATGTCTTGCCAAGCGGAGTACAAGGACGGTCGGATCAGGTCGTTCATTGCCCCGTCAATGATGGCAAAATTCTTGTGCTCATTGAGTTTGAGGTATTCAACCCGGGTCAGGAAAACACCGGCATTGGCGCAAATGGAACGGCCCGGCTCAAAAATCAGTTTCAGTGGACGTCCGGCCAGGCGCTCTTTGACGGCGGCCACATAGGTGGCCGGGCTGGCAGGTTGTTCGTCGCGGTAACAAACGCCCAAACCGCCGCCCAGATCGAGATGCTGGATGGTGATACCCAGGTCGGCCAGCTCATCAATCAGCGCCAGCAGGCGGTCGATGGCATCCATAAATGGATCAATTGAGGTCAGCTGGCTGCCAATATGACAGTCGACACCAACGACCTGAATGCCGGGCAGGCTGGTGGCGCGTTGATACACGGCCGGAGCGCGTTCAATGTCGATGCCGAATTTGTTGTCTTTCAGCCCCGTCGAGATATAAGGGTGTGTCTGTGCGTCAACGTCCGGATTGACACGGACCGAAACCTTGGCGACCAGACCCATGTCAGTAGCAACGTCATTCAGGCGTTCGAGCTCGTCCTCTGATTCAAGATTGAAGCAGCCAACGCCGACCGCCAGTGCCCGGCGCATTTCGACGGCTTGTTTGCCAACCCCGGAAAACACCATCCGGGCAGGGTCGCCACCGGCGGCCAGTGCCCGTTCCAGTTCACCCAGGCTGACAATATCAAAACCGGCTCCCAGTCGTGCCAGTACATTCAGTACGGCGATGTTGGAGTTGGCTTTGACCGCAAAACAGACCTGATGTGGCCATTCACCCAGCGCATCATCGTAGGCCTGGTACTGCTGTTCCAGAGCCTGACGGGAATAGACGTACAAGGGCGTGCCGTACTGTTCGGCAAGACCGGCGAGGTCGACAAGTTCGGCGTGCAGGCTGCCCTGCAGGTAAGTAAAGGCTGACATATTAGGGAGTCGTTTCCGTATCAGGTTGGTCGGGCAGATACAGAGGGCCTTTCTGACCACAACCGCTGAGCGCCAATACGGCCAGTAACATGGCGGTCAGAAGCGGTAACGATGGCAGGCGGTAACTCAGATTTATCATGGGTAATGGCTATCTGCTTACGGGCGTAGCCAGTGTCTGGATCTGCTCTGATGACTCAGAGAGCGATGCACTGGCACGCGGGTTCTGTATCTCGAATTTGCAGGCATTATACACTGCCTGTGCAGGCTGTCTTGACTGCTGAGATCTATTCGCACTGACTTTACATAGACGGGTAGATTTCAGCCCCGGTATCGGAATACAGAGGCTGAAACCGGAGCGCAGGCACTGTGTGATCAGTGCCAGAGAGAGAACTCAGGATGGTTGTTGGTAGACCTTGAAGCCATCCACAAAGGTAGCGATCACTTGCCCGCTGCGACCGTACGCATCGGTTTGTTCCGGGTTGATCAGGCTGGCATTAAAGCGTTGGCCTTCTGCAAACCCGGAGTGTAAACCGAGGGTTGCCGCCGGGAGAGTACTCAGTGCCGACAAGGCGGCATTGAGTGTCAGTTCGCCATCGTTAACCCGCTGCAGCAGTAAGCCAATAAACGGAGCGTACAGCGCCATGCCGGCGGCGGATTCGGCAAATGGGGCTTTTTTCGCGACAATTTCGTGCGGTTGATGGTTGGAGCAAATCGCCAGTTCGCCAGCGTTGACCGCCGCCAGCAGTGCCTGCCGGTCTGCTTCACTGCGTAACGACGGCAGCAGGTGGTAGCGGCTGTCGTAGCCGTTGACCTGGGCGTCGGTGTAACAGAGATTGGCGATGGCGACGTCGGCGCTGACCTGTAACCCACGCTGGCGAGCTTCCCGCAGCATACTGACACTGCGGGCGCAGCTGATCTGACTGATATGAGCGCGAACGCCGGTTTGTTCGATCAACAGCAGGATTTGCGCCAGCGCGATGGTTTCGGCGGTTTCCGGAATGCCGGCCAGACCCAGTCGTGTGGCGGTCGGGCCTTCGTGCATCACACCGCCATTGGACAGTGCGGCATCATCAGCGGACAAAAACAGCAAAATGTCATAGGTGGCGGCGTATTCCATTAATCGCCGCAAGACGTAGCTGTCCTTGATTGGCTGACGGGCGTTGCTCAGGGCGATACAACCGGCGTTACGCAAGCTGACCATATTGGCCAGTTGTTCGCCCTCCAGCCCCTGAGTGAGTGCTCCCAGTGGCAATAACCGCGAATATCCGGCGCTGCTGGCTTTGTCCTGCATCAGCTGGATCACCGCCGGGCTGTCGGCTACCGGACGGGTAAGTGGCTGGGCGCAGACATGGCTGAATCCGGCGGCAGCGGCAGCACGGGTTTCGCTGGCAATGGTGCCGCGCTGGGTATAACCCGGCTCATTGAGATAGCTGCTGAGGTCGATAAAACCGGGTACTAACCAGTTGCCTTGGGCATCGAGGGTGGATTCGATCGTGCCACCGGCCGGTTTTTCGCCAATAGCCCGGAGTTGCCCCTCGGCCAGATACAAATCACAGACGTCATCGAGTTGTTGTGCCGGTGCAATGACACGGGCATCACGAATATGCAGGTATTTCATTCGGTATCCCCTTCAACTGGTTGCTGGGCCGCTTGCTGGCTGGCTTGTTGGCCGCTCATGGCCATGGCCATCACCGCCATGCGTACGGCGATACCGTAGCTGACCTGGTTGAGAATGACGGATTGAGGGCCGTCGGCAACCGCAGATTCAATCTCGACACCACGGTTGATGGGGCCGGGGTGCATAACGATGGCATCGGGTTTGGCCAGTGCCAGTTTTTCCGTAGTCAGGCCGTAAAGCTTGAAAAACTCCCCCTCGCTGGGCAACAAGGCATTTTGCATACGCTCTTTTTGCAGCCGCAGCATGATCACTACGTCGCAATCCCGCAGCGCCAGATTAAGGTCGTAATACGCTTTGGCCCCCAGGGACTCGATGTCTTTGGGTAGCAAGGTGGCGGGGCCGACCACACGAACTTCCGCTGCACCCAGAGCCAGCAAGGCATGGATCTGGGAGCGGGCAACGCGGGAATGCAATATGTCGCCAACAATGGCAACAATCTGACCGGCAATCTGATGCTTGTGACGACGGATGGTCAGCATGTCGAGCATGGCCTGGGTCGGGTGCGCGTGGCGGCCGTCCCCGGCATTGATGATGGCAACGTTGGGGGTTACCTGTTCAGCGATAAAATGGGCGGCACCGGAATCGGCATGACGCACCACAAACATGTCGCTGTACATGGCTTCCAGGTTCCAGAGCGTATCCATCAAGGTTTCGCCCTTGGCGGTCGCGGAACGCTGGATGTCGAGATTGAGAATATCAGCAGACAGCCGGGTTGCCGCCAGTTCGAAGGTCGAACGGGTGCGGGTACTGTTTTCAAAAAACAGGTTGACCACGGTTTTGCCGCGCAGCAGCGGGACCTTTTTGACGGCCCGTTCCTGGGTGCTGATAAAGGAGTCGGCGGTGTCGAGGATTTCAGTCAGTAATGCCCGGCTGAGGCCTTCGGTGGTGAGGAAGTGTTTTAGCCTGCCGTCGGCGGTGAGCTGAAGCTGGCTGGGATCAGTTGTCATAGGAGAACCATGTGTGTTGTAACCAAACCGATAGGGTGCCGAGGCACCCCGAATACTGGTGTCAGAGCAGGCTGATGGCCAATGGCTCCGGGCCGCTGAGCTTGATCAGCTGACCTTCTTCAAGTGTCAAACGGGCTGCGTACACATCGGGCTGAATAGGCAACTCGCGCCGACCGATATCAAACAGGGCAACCAGGGTAATGCTGGCCGGACGGCCGTAGTCAAACAGCTCGTTGATGGCAGCCCGTACAGTGCGGCCACTCATGATAACGTCGTCGATCAGAATAACGTGGCGGTCTTCGATGGTATCGGGTAATTCCGAGCCTTTGACTTCGGGATGTAAACCGTGGTGAGTGAAATCATCCCGATAAAAGCTGATATCCAGGCTGTAGAGTGGCTCTGATGGCTGCAGTTGCTGATGCAGGCGCTCCGCAATCCAGACGCCACCGGTGCGGATGCCAATAAATAATGGCTGGTTTATCTTGTGTTGCTGCAAGTGGCTGTCCAGGCGAGTGGCCAGAGTGCTGCAAGCGAGCTGAATATCCGGTAATTGCATGGGGCTTCTCCCTGTTACTGCTCGTCGTCAGGGCGAGGGTGCTCGCCCATCCAGCTTTCAAGAATCAATTGTGCGGCCAGCCCATCCACTGAGTGGCGGCCGAAGTCTCGTTCACCGCTATCGGCAATGACAATGCCCTTGGCTTCGTAGCTGGTCAGGCGCTCGTCATGGGTAAACGAAGGTTTGTGCAAACGTCCTTCCAGACGTCGGGCAAATTTGGCGGCCCGGGTGCTCATCTCGCTAGGGCTGCCATCCATGTTCAGCGGCAGACCAACGACAAAGGCATCGGGTTGCCACTCACTGACCAAGGCTGCGAGTGTATCCCAGTTGGGGACGCCATCGTTGGCCTTGACCGGGTTTAAAGCCGTACTGCTGCCGGTCAGGCGATGGCCAATGGCGACACCAATACGTTTGGTGCCAAAATCAAACGCCATGACTTGCATGACTCGAGCAGGAATATGACTCATCAGGCGTGACCTACCTGATCAGTCAATGCTGTGCTGCGAATGCCGAGGCGCTGCAGTGCGGTCTGGTAAAGCGCTTCGGGAGGGGTATCAAACAGCAGTTCGGCATCGGCGTCGACGGTCAGCCAGCTGTTGCCGAGAATTTCCTCATCCAGTTGGCCTGGTCCCCAGCCGGAATAGCCCAGGGTCAGGCGGTAGTTTTCCGGCCCCACTCCCAAGCCAATGGCGGTCAGAATATCCTTGGACGACGTCAAGTGGGCAAATTCACTGATGGCTTCGGTGGCTTGCCACTGGCCCGGTTGCTGGTGGAGGATAAATCCCTGCTCGGTGCCGACAGGGCCACCTTTGAGCATGGTGGTATTGATGCCTTGATGACGGGCAATGTCGAGCTGTTCGCAGACGGCAGCAAAGTCGATATCCAGAGGCTTGTTTAATACCAGCCCCATGGCCCCCTCCTGGTCGTGTTCACAGAGGTAAATAACGGCGCTGTCAAACTCGCTACCCTGCAGCTGTGGCATGGCAATCAGAAGCTGGTTGTCGAGGCTGTTGAGTTCTTGCATCAGGATCCTTCCGACAGATAGCGGTTACCTTTGAATTGCCAGGTACGAATGATTTCCAGGAGATCGGTATTCTTGCGCATTTCTTCCGTGAAAGGGGCAAAAGGAGCCGACATACGCACAATCCGCAAGGCGGCGTCATCCAGTACCTTGCGGCCGGAGGACTCCAGCACTTCAAGATTGTGGATGGTGCCGTTGGGATTGATGGAAACCAGTACGCGCAAACGGCAGTTGTCGAAGCAGTTTTCCGCTTCTTTGGGGTAATTGAGAGTACCCATCTTTTCAATTTTGCTACGCCAGGTGTTGACGTAATAGGCGTCGCTGGCCTTCATGGTGGAGGCTGCGGTCAGACGCTGGACCCGGGGACGTTTGGCATAAGCCTGACGCATACTGTCGAGTTTGGCTTCGAGACTGGCCATTTCCAGGCTGCGCTGCAGCAGCATTTTGGGTGGCCCTTCTGGTACTGGTTTGGCTTCCACTGGCGGTTGTTTGTCGGGACTGCTGACGGCCTGGTTTGGGCTGGCGGCCGTTGTGGTGATACGGGCCGGGGTGTTGGCGACGGCCTTGGGGGCCGAGACTTCCTGCTTCTGTACCGAGGCCGGGGTAATATCGTTGCTTTGGAACGGCGCTTCGACGTCGGTGGTCAGCATGCGGGCTTCTTCTTCGGTGCCGCTGCCTTCCTGGTTTTCCTGGGCGAGGAAGTCTGCTTCTTCCGGCGCTTTGTCACTGCGATAGCTGGCCAGGGTGACTTCAAGGGTTTTGGACAGGTTGCTGCGATCGTCCGGGCGAAAGCTGACACCCAGCACAATCATGGCATGCAGCAGCAATGCCAGAAAGAGGGCAAAAGAAAGACGATCGGAACTGGAGACAACGGCAGCAGGCATGAGGTATCTGTCGCAGAACGGCTTCGGTTGAAAGGGCGGATTGTAATAGGCACGCAGTCTGCGCTGATCCCCGGCTTTTGTCCACCTGCCGGGGTCAACAGTGGTAAAAACGAGCTGATTCAGTGAATCAGTCGAGTTTTGCCAGCAATGCGGCGATCAGTTGACCGGCGATATCGATACCTGAATCACGACTGATTTCACGCACACAGGTTGGGCTGGTGACGTTGATTTCTGTCAGGCAGCTACCAATGACATCCAGACCAACAAAATACAGTCCCCGCTTTTTCAGCTCAGGGCCGATGTGTCTGGCGATGGCCCAGTCGTTATCCGACAGGGGGCGGGTTTCACCACGACCACCGGCGGCCAGGTTGCCACGGGTTTCTCCTTTGGCTGGAATCCGTGCCAGGCAGTATGGCACCGGCTCCCCGTCGATCATCAGGATCCGCTTGTCACCTTCGGTAATATCCGGGATGAATTTTTGCGCCATGATTTGCTGGCGGCCATGATTGGTCAGGGTCTCGATGATAACACTGACGTTCGGGTCGTCATGCTTCAGGCGAAAGATCGAAGAGCCACCCATGCCATCCAGTGGTTTGAAAATAACGTCCTGATGTTGTTGATGAAACTGGCGTAACAGCTCGGCACTGCGCGTTACCAGGGTAGGGCTCATAAACTCGGAAAAGTGCGTCGCAAAGACTTTTTCATTACAATCGCGCAGGCTTTGAGGTTTGTTGGCGACAAGCACACCTGCTTGTTCGGCCAATTCCAGAATATAGGTGCTGTAAATAAATTCGCCATCGAAAGGCGGATCTTTACGCATTAGGATAATATCGAGATCGGACAGCGGCTGGTGTTGCCATTCACCAAGGTCAAACCAATGATCAGGGTTCATGCTGACAGTAAGTGGAGCCATTCGTGCCATTGCACGGCCTGCGTCAATGTACAAATCGGCCTGTTCCATGTAAAAGAGTTCACAACCAAGCTCCTGTGCGGCATTCAGCAAGGCAAGTGATGTATCTTTCTTGACACTAATATCATTAATGGGATCCATGACAACCCCGAGCTTTCTGATCATTCTGTTTTCCTCAAAACAAGAGTCTGATTTGGATTCTATCGTAATTGGATCTCCATTCGGTGAAACAGTTTTGACATGGGAACCTTATAGCTTGGTACATTAATGTGTGATACAAAAGTGCACCGTAACGTCATATGCATGCGGTCGCGGCCGAAAACAGCAATTAACGATCGGATGGTTAAGGCCCTAATATGGACGACAACTTTCAAAACATCAAAGTGATGGTCATTGACGATAGCAAGACCATTCGTCGCACGGCAGAGACCCTGCTGAAAAAAGTAGGCTGTGAGGTGATTACGGCAACCGATGGCTTTGATGCCCTCGCCAAAATCGCAGACACCAGCCCCAATATCATCTTTGTCGACATCATGATGCCGCGCCTGGATGGTTATCAGACTTGTGCACTGATAAAAAACAATTCCAAATACAAGTCCACTCCAGTGATCATGCTGTCTAGTAAGGACGGCCTTTTCGACAAGGCCAAAGGTCGCATCGTAGGTTCTGACGAATATCTCACGAAGCCGTTCAGCAAAGACGAGCTCCTGGGTTCAATACGGCAATACGTAAAATCATAAGACAAGCACGCGAAGCATTAAGGGGTACCAAGCATGGCTCGCATTCTGGTAGTAGATGATTCTCCAACAGAAACAGAAGTATTTCGTTCTATGCTGGAGAAAAATGGTCATGAAGTCCTTACCGCAGAGAATGGTGCGGACGGTGTGGCACTGGCAAAACAGGAAAAGCCAGATGTAGTACTAATGGATATTGTTATGCCTGGTTTAAACGGTTTTCAGGCAACCCGACAGCTAACCAAAGACGCGGAAACCTCTGGTATACCGGTCATTATTGTTACCACCAAGGATCAGGAAACTGACCGGGTATGGGGCAAGCGCCAGGGTGCCTGTGGTTATCTGGTCAAACCAGTGTCAGAAAGCATCTTGCTGTCTGAAATCAACTCGGTGATGGCCAAGTAACGATGAGCCCATTTGCCCTGCTTGTCAGTATTGCCGACCGCAGCCGCCGTAACGCCTCGGAATTGCCTCAGCAACTTGAGGCGGTGACGTATTGGCGGGGGGTCGGTTTTTTGCTCGCGGGGCATGAGTTTGTAACGGATATGGGACAGGTAGCAGAGATCTTGCAACCTCCCAAAATGACCAAGGTACCCGGTGTCCGTAGCTGGGTGCTGGGGGTGGCCAATGTGCGTGGCCGCCTGGTTCCGGTTATGGATCTGGCCGGTATGTTGGGATTGACAGGGAAAGCCAACTGGCGTTCCCGGCGAGTGCTGGTGATTGAACAAGGTGATGTACTGACGGGTTTGCTTGTTGATGCGGTGTTGGGGATGCAACAGTTTCCGGTGGATACTATGAGTGAACTGACTCAGGTGGATCCGGCGCTGGCAAAATATACCCAATATGGTTTTGACCGGAATGAGAAAATCTGGTCGATTTTTCGTATTGACGAACTGATTCAATCCCCGGAGTTTATGCAGATCGCGGTGTGACCGGGTTCTGAGGTGACTCCATTCGGGGCGCCAGGATAATGCATGCAGTAAGTGTGGAGACAAGGGCATGAGTTCGAAAGCTGGTAACGTCTTTTCGACGGTTTTGAAGAATGGAGTCAATGGTGTGTTGGCAGTGCTGCTGGTCGCATCCCTTGGCCTGTTTATTGGTATTACGGTGTATGTGAACAGCCTGCAAAACCGTGATGAGCAATACATCGAGCATGCGGGTGAGTTGCGGGTACTGTCGCAGCAGATGGCGACCAACGCCGTGGAATCTGCATCCGGTAACCGGGAAGCGTTTGAACAGCTCCGGATTGCCCGTGACAACTTTGAAGTGCGTTGGAACTACCTGAAAAACGGTAACCCTGAAGTGGGCTTGGCTCCTGCCGAAGTGGCCAGTATGACCGACGTGCAACAGGTTTGGGACAGTGTCAGCCAGAATGCTGACCAGATTGTACGTGCCCAGGACATCATCCTCTCTTTGCACGAAGTTGCCGCAACACTGTCTGAAACGATTCCCCAGCTGCAAGTGGAATACGATGAAATTGTAGAAATCCTGCTTGATAACGGCGCTCCAGCCGATCAGGTGGCAGTTGCCCAGCGTCAGTCATGGCTGGCGGAACGTATTGTGCGCTCGGTTAACAAGGTATTGGCGGGTGGTGAAGACGCGGTAATGGCCGCCGATGCGTTTGGTCGGGATGCCTCGTTGTTCGGTCGAGTACTGAACGGCATGGTGCAAGGCAACGTGGCGATGAACATCTCCAAGGTAACCGACGATGAGGCGATACTGGCACTCTCCGAAGTATCCGAACTGTTCGAGTTTGTATCCGGTTCGGTAGACGAAATTCTTGAGACTTCCCCAGAGCTGTTCCAGGTGCGTGAGGCATCCGACAGCATCTTTACCAACTCCGGTATATTGCTGAACCAGACATCCGAGCTGACCGAAACCATTCTGACAGAAGCCGATGAGCGGACTGTACTGCAGGCACTGGGATACGGTGCTGCGGTACTGGCCGCGATGCTGATGGTTGCACTGGCTTACTTGTCTTACCAGTCAACCCGTCGCGACCTGGAAGAAACAGAAAGCCAGAACCAACAGAACCAGATGGCTATTCTGCGTTTGCTGGACGAAATTGCTGACCTTGCGGATGGTGACTTGACGGCATCAGCAACGGTAACGGAAGACTTTACCGGGGCGATTGCTGACTCCATCAACTACGCCATCGACCAGATGCGCTCACTGGTATCGGCAATTAACGAAACAGCGGTACAGGTATCGTCAGCGGCCCAGGAAACACAGGCCACGGCGATGCATCTGGCGGAAGCATCCGAACACCAGGCGCAAGAAATTGCCGGTGCATCGGCGGCGATCAACGAAATGGCGGTGTCCATTGACCAGGTATCGGCTAACGCCTCGGAATCCTCTGCGGTTGCGGAGCGGTCGGTAGCGATCGCCAACAAGGGTGCAGAAGTTGTACAGGCAACGATCAACGGCATGGATAACATCCGTGAGCAGATTCAGGAAACCTCCAAACGGATCAAACGTCTGGGTGAATCCTCACAGGAGATTGGTGACATCATCTCCCTGATTACCGATATTGCTGACCAAACCAACATTCTGTCGTTGAACGCCGCTATTCAGGCATCCATGGCCGGTGACGCCGGTCGGGGCTTCGCGGTAGTTGCGGATGAGGTGCAGCGGCTGGCGGAACGTTCAGCTGCTGCAACCAAGCAGATTGAAGCACTGGTTAAAACGATTCAGAACGATACCAACGAAGCGGTAATCTCGATGGAAACGACGACTTCCGAGGTGGTACGTGGTGCCCGTCTGGCACAAGACGCCGGTGTGGCACTGGAAGAGATTGAAAACGTATCGAAAAACCTGGCGGAACTGATTCAGAACATCTCCAACGCAGCACGTCAGCAGGCTTCGTCTGCGGGTCATATTTCCAATACGATGAACGTTATTCAGGAAATTACCTCGCAAACGTCGGCGGGTACCACCGCCACGGCGAAATCGATTGGTAACCTGGCAGAAATGGCGAACAAACTGCGTGAATCTGTGGCGGGCTTCAAACTGCCAGAAGCGGACCTGGATATGGAGCAACAACAGGTACTGTAATCACAGTCCTGGTTGAAGACTCCTTATGAATCATCAGAGTCGTCCTGTTGTCAGCACGATGCCAGAGCTTAGCGATGACCAGTTTGGTCGTTGGCAAGCTCTGCTGGAAGAGCGAACAGGAATGTGTATGCCGGTTCAACGACGGACTTTTCTGCAGACCAGCCTGGGTATCCGGATGCGTGAAATAGAGTGCAGTAATTACTCCGAATATTACAGTAAGGTTGTGAACGGCCCGACCGGAGCGATTGAGTGGAATACTCTGGTCGACCGTTTGACCGTGCAGGAAACCCGCTTTTTTCGGGATCCCGATGCCTTTGAATTTGTTGGAAATTATATTCAGACAATGGCGACGGCACTGGACGATGGTCAAACTCTCGAAATGTGGAGTGTCGGTTGCTCATCAGGAGAGGAAGCATACAGTTTGGGTATGGTTGCAGATAAGTACCTGTCTCCTGTCGAGCATCAATACGCAGTCACTGGGACTGATATCTCTACCTTTGCGTTACGCAAGGCGCGAGCTGCCAGATATCCGTTGTCTGCCCTTGGATGGATCGCGGACGACCTCCGCGACCAATACTGTCTCCGTACTGACGACGGTCATATGCAGGTGACTGATAGCGTTCGTCAGCGTTGCTGCTTTACTCAGGTGAATCTACTGAATCTTTCCGCATTTCCGCTACAGTCCCAGCACGTGATTTACTGTCAGAATGTGCTGATTTATTTCCGCCGCTGGCGACGTCGGGAGATTCTCAATGTCCTTGCTGAACGGCTGGTTCCAGGGGGAATTCTGGTGATTGGTCTTGGTGAAATCGTCGGCTGGAGTAATCCTCTGGTCGACCCGGTACGTGGTGGCAAGTTGACAGCCTTTGTCCGTAAGCAAAATGATTCTAACAGGGAGAGCAAACGGCGATGAGTCAGGATTACATCGCCCTGGAATGGGTGAAAGGGGAAATCCAGGAAACACTCCAGCAAGCTCAGCAATCACTGGAAGCTTATGGTGAAAACCCCGCAGATAACAGCAGACTGAAATTCTGCTTCAGCTACCTGCATCAGGTTCATGGCACACTCCAGATGGTGGAGTTTTATGGTGCCGCCCTGTTGGCAGAAGAAATGGAAGCCGTTGCGGCCGCACTGGCTGATGGCCAGCTGCGTAATGAACGGGATGGGCTGGAAGTCCTGATGCAGGCTATTATCCAGCTGCCTCATTATCTGGATCACGTCAAGGTGGGTCGGCGCGATCTGCCCGTTGTCCTGCTGCCTATTCTGAACGAATTACGCTCAGCCCGCGGTGACAGCCTGCTGTCTGAAACCGCATTGTTCAGTCCACGTATGCAGCGTCGGGCGGTATTGACACCTGCCCAACTGGCACGTTTCAGCCGTGACGATTTCCAGCAGTGGATCCGCAAGGTCCGGCAGATGTTGCAGGCCGCGACATCGCAGCTACTGCAAAACAAAAAGCCGGAAGTTGCCAAGGAATATCTGCTGAAAGTCTTTAGCCGATTGCATAACGCGCTGGGTCATACCCCATCCGGTGTGGTTTGGCAGCCTGCCATGGCGTTCAGCGAATGGCTGATTGGCCAGCAGCATATGCCGGCCAGTGCCAAGCAACTGTTACGCGAACTCGACCAGATACTGAAAGACCTGATTACCCAGGGTGAGCAGGTACTGAATCAGGCTGCGTCTGATGAACTGGTTAAAAACCTGCTGTTCTATGTTGCTCGCACCACCATCAAGGGTGAGGCGATTGCAGCGGTACGGGAATCCTTTCAGCTCGATTCTGCCCTGCCGACCGAAGACGAAATCCAGCACGAGCGTGATGTCCTTTCCGGCCCTGATCGGGATACCGTTGGCCAGGTTCTGACCGTTCTGGCCGAAGAGATTACCTCGATCAAGGACAAGCTGGATCTGGCCATGCGGGACCCCAGTGCAACGGTTGAGCCGTTGGCTGAGGTACTGACCGCGGCCAAACAGGTCAGCGATACCATGGGTATGCTGGGGCTGGGTGCGCCACGACAAGCGATACAAGAACAACTGACCGTACTGGAAAACATGCAACAACAGGGGGTGCTGGATAATACCGCCCTGTTCGATGTCGCTGGTGCGCTGCTGTTTGTTGAAGCAACACTCTCCGGAATGATCCGGGATGGCAATCTGGCTGGCGGTGATGAGTCCGATGCTCTGACCGACGCCCAGAAAGCCGTTCTGCGTGAAGCTCGTAATGTGCTGGAGCAGGTCAAGGACGCCATCATTGCTTACGTTGGCAATCAATGGAATACCGAAGAACTGCGCGATATTCCGGCATTGCTGCATTCGATTGCCGGCTCTCTGCGTATGGTGCCGCTGCCAGCGGTTGCCGAAATATTGCATATCGCAGCCCCGTTTATTGAACAGCTGATTGAGTCCGGAGCGCGTTCAGACTGGACGACCCTGGATCACTTTGCCGATGTGTTGTCCGGTGTTGAATACTTTATTGAGCGTTATACCGACAACCCACGTAACCCAGGTGACGATATCCTGCAACGGGTATGGGAATCACTGGAAAGTATTACCGATATACAGGCTCCAAACCGCAGTGCCGACGTAGCGGATACCGCAACCGGTGATGCGTCACTGGATGCGACGGATCCAGAAACCGACCTCGATATGGCATCTGGTGCAGAAAAACCATTGGCAAGCGTGACAGACGCTACCAATACTGTTGAGCCAGAGCCAGAGCCAGAGCCAGAGCCAGAGCCAGAGCCAGAGCCAGAGCCAGAGCCAGACGAAGAAGCAGA
>NZ_JAUORS010000009.1:0-140622 GCF_030548165.1 Oceanobacter sp. 5_MG-2023
CCTGCAAGTCGGCTTCGTGATTCGAAACCATCCGGTAGCCCAGAGTGAGCACCGGATTAAATAGATGCCCCCTTATGTCTACCGGGAATGCTAACGGGGATGAGGATGAGGCATAGCCAGTTGCTGGGACTGCCAGCAACAACCCACACGGATTCAGACGAAGACTACATCACAGTAACCGCCAATACGGATATCGATCTGCACTTGCTAAGCGGACGTCCATTACGTGAGTCAATTGTTCACTACGGGTCTTTTGTAATGAACAATCCGGAAGAAATTGAACAAGCCATTGCCGACGACCAGGCCGACCGTTTGGGTCAACAACCCTGCCTGACCGCCGGCTCGAAAAACAGGCCATCAGGCATCAGTTACGATAATAACCAATCTATTCGGTTGGTTTTTTACGGTGCAAAGGAGCAAAACCTTCGCCGTCCGTAACGTTACTCTTGCGCGTCGCCGGGCGACCTCCCGTCGGACGCTTTGCTCCGGCAGCCGCAGGCCGCGATGGACGTGGCCCGGTTCTGCCAGGTTTGCCATCACGCCCCTTGATTCCATCCTTGCCTTTGCTCTTCGGCTTGCGCTTGCCCGCCGTCGCCGCCTTGCCGGATGCCTTGAGTTTTTTCGGGCCTTTATAAACCGCCACCAGACCTTCGATCTTGCGCGGTTCCATCACGACCTGAATATAACTTTCAATCGCCGCCTTGAGATTCCATTCATAGGGCGAAATCAGGCTGATCGCCAGGCCGGATTTACCTGCCCGACCGGTACGACCGATACGGTGTACGTATTCATCACCCTTGCGGGCCAGATCGTAGTTGATCACCAGATCCATACCCTCAACGTCCAGACCACGCGCCGCAACATCTGTCGCCACCAGAATATTACGTTTGCCTTCCCGCAACATCTGCATGACATATTTACGTTCATCCTGGGTCATTTCACCGTGCAGCATGGCCACACCATTACGATGACGACGAACAAATTCTGACAGCCGTTCCACCTCGGTGCGCTTGTTCACAAACACCAGGGCTTTCTCGTATGTTTCATTGGCCAGCAGCCAGGCAATCAAACGGTCTTTATGGGCGTTATCGTCCGCCAGAATCCGTTGCTGGGTAATCAGGCCATGTTGTTCCTGAATCGTATGGGTGGTGATTTCTTCCGGTTCTTTCAGCAAGTTAGCAGCAATGCGGCCAACCCCTTCATGACGTAAAGTTGCCGACAACAGCAGGGTTTGACGCTCGTTCTTACAGGCGCGCCGGATAATATCCATATCTTCGGCAAAACCCATATCCAGCATACGGTCAGCTTCATCCAGAATCAGATATTCCAGATCGTCCAACTCACAGGTACCGCGTTTCAGGTGATCAACCAGTCGCCCGGGCGTTGCAACAATCAACTCCGGGTTTTTACGCAGCAAAGCGGCCTGATACTGGAATTCTTCACCGCCGCATAACTGGCCAACACTCAGCGTCGTCAGATCACAAAAGTGCTGACAGACCTTGGTCACCTGATTGGCCAGCTCTCGGGTCGGACACATAATCAGTGCCCGAGTGGCCGAATTGGGCGCATCCCGCTCCAGTAACCCCTGCATCACCGGCAACAGATAGGCCAGCGTTTTACCACTGCCCGTTTCAGCGCATACCTGAATATCCTTGCCAGCCAATGCTAACGGCAAGACTGCCCGTTGTACCTCCGTTGGAGTTGCCAATGACAATTTTTCCAGGCCAAGCGCCAAGCGGGGATTCAGAGAATAATCAGTAAACACGTATACGCCTCACAATAATATTGCGGCAATTATAACAGCCGGATGACAGAGACACTCTGAATTAAACGCGCTGTCAGTACATCTATTTTCTTCAGACTAAAGGGGGCATCTATTTAATCCGGTGCTCACTCTGGGCTACCGGATGGTTTCGAATCACGAAGCCGACTTGCAGGCCTGACGGGTCAAGTCAAAAGTCGGCGACACCGAGTCGAGATCATCCGGCAGCCCCCGAAGGGCGCGGGTTGCCGCCGTCCAGTGCGGTGTTGACGAATTTGAAAAGGACTCGTCATTTCGCTGCATTCGTCGCCTTACCCTGAACAACGGCAACACTCGCGCAGAGCCGTGCAGGATTAAATGGATGTCCCCTAAAGGCAATTGACCGTAAACTGACCGCATCAGGATATTCAAAACGGAAAACGATCTCATGCACACTGCCAACACCTCCACCTGCCAATCCTTGCTGCTGACTGGCATTACTGCAGCCCTGCTGCTGGCCGGTTGCTCAACCAGCCCGACAGGCCGCTCGCAATTGATGGTGATCTCACCAGAAACAGCCATTACGGAATCCAAAACGGCATACTTGAGTACCGTCAGCGAACTGGAAGCCAGCGACCAACTGGTCACTGACCCACAACAAATCAGCCGTATCCGCACCATTACTGGCCGCCTGATCACCGAAGCGGTCGCCAAGTACCCGGATACCAGCAGCTGGGAATGGAGCGTTGCCATCATCAATGACCCGGACACACTGAATGCCTGGTGTATGGCCGGTGGTCGCATGGCCATTTACACCGGTATTATTGATCAGCTCAATCTGACGGATGATGAAATTGCCCAGATTATGGGGCACGAAATTTCCCACGCGCTGGCCAACCACACCGCCGAACAAATGTCCCGCGCCATGGTCATTAACGCCGGATTAATGGCCACTGCTGCGGTAACAGACAATAACGCCATGGTGTTGTCTGGCGGTGCTCTGGCAGCTCAATATGCCTTGCAATTGCCCAATAGCCGCACAGCCGAAACAGAAGCCGACCGTATTGGTATCGAGCTGGCCACCCGCGCCGGTTACTCTCCAACCTCGGCAGTAACACTCTGGGAAAAAATGCAGCAAGCCAGCGGCAGTTCCGTACCGGAATTCATGTCTACTCACCCGTCATCCAGCAGCCGCGCCAGCGATCTGGGCAAGTTGGCACCGGAAATGGCCAAACTGAATCCGACGGCTCAAAAATCAGCGGTATATCCTGTGACGATTGTGCAATAAGAACCGGAGTCCAGAAGCCGCCACCCCCAATCGGTCAGTACCATTGACCATTGGGATCAGAACAACCGGGGCAGAGGTAGAATGGATTCCAAACCCTGTTCAGCATGGCGTTTTTTGGTATGGCTGCAGTAGCAGCCATATTCTCCGCAGCTCACTCCTCGCAGCTCAATCCCACAACAACTCCTTGTTTATTCCTGCAAGGTGATCGCGAACATCAGCCTTTTTTGCCCGCATCCGTAGCAATGCGCTTGACCACACGGGAAGCCGCGACAAAGCCAAAGGTGCCCGTCACCATGGTCGCCGAGCCAAAACCGGAAGCGCAGTCCAGCCGGGTACTATCGCTGTCAGCAGATTTCATCTGACAGACCGAGCCATCCGGCTGTGGATACACCAGCTGTTCGGTAGAAAAAACACAAGGAATGGAATAGTTACGGCTGGGGTTACGAGAGAACCCATACTCACGTCGCAGCAGGGAACGGACCTTACGCGCCAAAGGATCATTGGTGGTTTTATTGAGGTCGGCAATCTGGATCTGTGTTGGATCAATCTGGCCACCCGCTGCACCGGTTGTTACCACGCGGATTTTACGACGCTTGCAGAAAGCCAATAACGCCGCCTTGCTCTTGACGCTATCAATACAATCCACCACATAATCAAAATAATCGTACTGGTCATCCGGTGCCAGTATCGCCGCCATGTTGTTACCGGTGACAAAATCCTCTACCACCTGCACATCACACTCAGGGTTGATTTGCAGCACTCGCTCGCGCATGGTAGCCACTTTCATCTGTCCGACGTTATCGGTCAGAGCATGAATCTGACGGTTGGTATTGGTGATACAGATATCGTCCAGATCCACCAGTGTCAGGGCGCCAATACCAGAGCGGGCCAAGGCTTCAGCAACCCAGGTACCGACACCACCAATACCCACCACGCAAACGCGGGCACAGGACAAACGCTCAAGTCCGGAAACGCCATAAAGACGGCCGATACCGCCAAATCTGTCTGTATATGTTGGAGTCACTACTACCTCTGAATGCTACGCGTCAATCACCACGGGTGAAGGACGGAGTATATCAGAGCTGGGAAACGCGGGTTTTACTGGGGAAACGCAACCAGCGGGATGTCTGGCTGATACGTTGGAGGGGGATTTCTTCGGCATGAAATTCATTTTCCAGTGCAATCATTTGCTCTGGTTCAATCAAACCGAGCAAGCCCTGTCGTAATTGTGGGATCGGTGCAATACGTGCAGTCAGGGAATCAACCAGCAAGGACATAAACTCTGCAGACAGGTGGGCATGGTCATAGTGATTGATCACCAGTACGGTATCACCGCTCTGTAATTCAAGAGAGATTCGGTCGTCTTTTAACAAGGCGCCCTTGACGGAAGAAAAGAAACGATCAAGATCTTGCTGATAATCAGCCATCTTGTGTGTGGTGCCAGCGGATGCCAAGGCTTCCATCCAGAGCTGTCGAAAGCGGCGTGGTGAAATTTCGTCTTCAACCACTTTTAATTCCAGGCGTGTACCTTCGGTCACAGTACCTTGTTTGCCAGACTCTGCGGTATTGTTCAAAGCCACTAAAAACCAGGACTTGCCCAATACCTCAAAATTACCGTACGTCCGCTCACTTGCCGCAAAAGCGGGAGTGGCCAGTATCAGAAACATGACAAGCACTGATATACATTTCATTACTACAACCCTGCCTGGATTGAAATGACTTGGATCTGGTATTACCAGAAAAACCCCCTTGCACGACGTGTTAATGATATTTATCACACTAACACAACGCAGGCGTTTATCTTGCCCTTCGCGTCTTTCCGCATCCCTTCAGATTGTCCAACGTTAGCACGACGCACCGGGGACTGGCAGCCTGGTTAACGGGCATTCATCACAAAACGAAAAGGAATATCGAACTCAAAATCTGAGCCAGATAACACATCCGGCAACGCCTGATAAGGCGCGGCCCGTTCTGCCGCTCGCACCGCAGCCGAATCCAGCACTTCATGGCCGGAACTATCACTGACAACGGCCGATACCAGCTGTCCGTCCCGTTGCAATTTCAAGGTTACTTGAGTGGTGCCTTCCAGCCCGCGCCGCACCGCCTGCTTGGGGTACAGCACCTTCCCGTTTGCGCTCGTCAGCAGCTCCTGATAATAGCGGGTTTCAGCTTGTTGCTGTTCAATCTGCAAGGCTTCCTGACGCATACGCTGTGCCTGCTGCGCGGCCAGTTCAGCCGCCGCTTGTGCCGCGACGGCCTGTATTTCCAGTTGTTGCTGCTGTTCTGATTGTTCAGTGCTTGACACATCCACCGCTGCGTCTGCTGTTGATTCTGCCTCCAAAGGACTCACGCCATCCTCTGCCATGGCGTTAGTACTGTCGGGTAATTCGACGGCTGTATCCGCCGTTTTATCCAGCACTATCGCCGTCTCTGGAGCCGCCTGATTACTGACGGTACTGGCAACCACGTGCTCTGTAGCAGCTGCCGTTGAAGCTGAAGCCGGAGCTGGAGCCGATACCGGAACTGGAGCCGATACAGGTGCTGCAACCGCGGCTGCCGCATCCAATCGCTCACGTGATGGACGGCGGACCGGTTGGGCCGGTGGTTTGCTTGCGGCCAGCCACCCCTTGATCACTTGCTGACGCCCCGGTGCAGGTTGTATAGACAGCAACCGGGCCTCTTGCAACTGGCGCTGATCGGCAGACATATGCACCAGATCATCCTTGAATTTTTGTGAGCGAGGGTACTGCCCTACCCAGGCAGCCACTAACGCCCGTACAAACCCAGGATCATCCAACTGCAACAGCTCAACCCCGTTAACAGACACCAGCGTTTGATTGCTTTCGTTGGAAATCACCAGATGATCCCCTGCCAGCAAGTCATCCTTCAGCAAATGCATAAAACGGGTGACTTCCGCAACTCGCTGGTTCATTTCCTCTTCGCTGAGATTAATTGCCAGCCCTTCATTCCAGAGCCGATAAAAACGCCGGGGAGAGAGTTCTTCAGCCAGGATATGCATTTCCAGCCGTAGTGGCTGACTAGCGTGTAACCAGCTATCGCTGCTGCCACTGGCGCTGTAGACAGAAGCCAGATACACATCGTTATCCAGCCGCTGATAAACCGCAACGCCTTGTAACTCCAGCACATGGGATTCAAGCTCTGCCGCTTCAATCGTCGCCATCGATAACAGTAAGAAAAGACACAGGGAAACCAGGCGCATATCAGATCGGTCCGTAATATTCATCAAACCAGTCTAGATACGAAACATGACAGATTCTTGTCGATATCAGCTCAAATGACGCTTCGGTGACATTTGCATGACAGAACACCGGCAGCCACGGTATGACCTAATCCAGATTGGTCAGCGGAATCTGATCGGTAGACAAGGTTAAACAGGCGGTAATACGCTGCAGCGCTTGCGGATGGCGAATGTCGTGCAAGCTGATACCCGACAGTACCAGCGTCAGCACCTGGTTGATTCCGCCCCAGTTTTCGGCCAATGAGCAGCTATCGGTAATATCACAACCCGACTCAACCGTGCTGCATTCGGTCAGGCTGACCTTGCCTTCAAAGGCTTCCACAATCGTCAGCAAAGGAATTTGCTCCGGACGACGGGCCAGCCGATATCCACCACGAGACCCGCGCCGCGCCTGTACCAGTCCGGCATCAGCCAGGGTTTTTAATACTTTACGAGCGGTTGGCAACGACACACCAATACTGCTGATAATTTCATCAGTGGACTGCTGAGCCCCGCCGCTTTGCGCCAAATGGTTCAGTACCAGCACACCATAGTCGGTCATTTTGCTGATTTTCATGGAGAGTAATTACTCACTTGATCGTCCATTAGCCAGCGCTAGATCGCTGCTTCAGGAGCCACCGCAACAGTGGCATAAACCGGTTTATCACCAAAGCATACCAAATTAGTATTGATTCTGGTAATACCGTGATTACTTGAGTAGAATGGTGGGACTAACGAAATGATGATATCCGCACAGCTTGAGCCATCGTGGCCTGCGTTGACCGCTGAGTTCAGCAGCAATGCTGGCAAGCCATCACCTCACGGTTTGCAATCAGGAACGGAACGATGTCATCCGACCGAGAGATAGCGCCATGACCGATGCCCCAACCCCAGTTCTGACCGACCCCGAAGCGAATCAGGAAATCCACCAGCGTTTCAAAAAAGAATACGCTGCCGGATTTATCAGTGATATCGAATCCGACACCCTGCTCCCCGGCTTGAATGAAGACGTGGTGCGATTTATTTCTGCCAAGAAAGGTGAGCCGGAGTGGATGACCGAATGGCGTCTGAAAGCTTACCGCTCCTGGCTGGAAATGGTCGAACCGGATTGGGCTCACGTGCAATACGACAAGCCGGACTTTCAGGCACTGTCGTATTATTCCGCCCCCAAAAGCATGGCCGATGGCCCCAAAAGCCTCGACGAAGTCGACCCTGAACTGCTGCGCACCTATGAAAAACTGGGTATTCCGCTGCACGAACAGCTAATGCTGGCCGGTGTTGCCGTCGATGCGGTGTTTGACTCGGTATCCGTTGCCACCACCTTCCGCGACAAACTGGCGGAAGCCGGGGTGATTTTTATGCCGATTTCCGAAGCGGTACACAAACACCCGGAACTGGTGAAAAAATACCTTGGTACCGTGGTGCCACAGCGTGACAACTTTTATGCCGCACTTAACAGTGCCGTGTTCTCCGATGGCTCGTTTGTTTATATTCCCAAAGGCGTCCGCTGCCCGATGGAATTGTCGACCTACTTCCGTATCAACGAAGCCAAAACCGGTCAGTTTGAACGTACCCTGATCATCGCCGATGAAGGCTCCCACGTTTCCTACCTCGAAGGCTGTACCGCGCCAATGCGCGACGAAAACCAGTTACACGCTGCGGTGGTGGAACTGATCGCCCTTGATGATGCAGAAATCAAATACAGCACGGTGCAAAACTGGTATCCCGGCGACGAAGAAGGCAAAGGCGGCATCTATAATTTTGTGACCAAACGCGCTGTCGCCCATACCAACGCCAAGGTCAGCTGGACCCAGGTCGAGACCGGGTCTGCAGTTACCTGGAAGTACCCGAGCTGCATTCTCAAGGGTGACAACGCCGTCGGTGAGTTCTACTCCGTCGCATTGACCAACAATTATCAACAGGCCGACACTGGCACCAAGATGATTCACCTGGGCAAAAACACCCGCTCCACCATTATTTCCAAAGGGATTTCTGCCGGTAAAAGCCAGAACGCCTATCGCGGCCTGGTGCGTATGAACCCGAACGCAGCCGGTGCCCGAAACTACACCCAATGTGATTCCCTGCTGATTGGTGATCAGTGTGGTGCCCATACTTTCCCCTACATCGAAAGCAAGCACCCTTCGGCCGTTATCGAGCACGAAGCCACCACCTCCACAGTCAGTGACGATCAGCTGTTCTTGTGTCGCCAGCGCGGCATTGATACCGAGAAAGCCGTCTCCATGATTGTTAACGGTTTCTGCAAAGAGGTGTTTAAAGAGCTGCCGATGGAATTTGCCGTCGAAGCGGGCAAACTGCTGGAGCTGTCATTGGAAGGCTCGGTGGGCTGACCCACACCCAACCCGATACCCCGGTTCCTTTGCGCCCGCGCAAGAGCCGGATCACCAACGTGTATCGGCAAACTCGTTGCCAGCTTGAGTATGACAACGAGGAAAAACAACAGCATCAGACGTCCGTCAACCGACGTCTGAGCAATAAATCCTGCGTCCGACGTCCTGCGTCTGACGCCAGACGAAGACAGGAACAACCATGATCAGCATTAGCAACCTGCACGCCAAAGTGGAAGACAAACCCATTCTCAAAGGCCTCAACCTGGACATCAAACCCGGTGAGATTCACGCCATCATGGGGCCGAACGGTGCGGGCAAGAGTACTCTGGGTAACGTCTTGGCAGGCCGCGATGGTTATGAAGTCACCGCCGGCTCTGCCACCCTGAACGGCAAGGACATTCTCGCTCTGGAAGCAGAAGAGCGTGCTCGCGAAGGTCTGTTTCTGGCGTTTCAGTATCCGGTTGAAATTCCCGGGGTTTCCAACCTCGAATTTCTCAAGGCGTCAGTCGATGCCATTCGCGCTCACCAGGGCAAAGAGCCACTGGATTCAGTCAGTTTTCTGAAAAAAGCCCGAGAAAAAATCAAGGCCGTTAACCTCGACCAGAGCTTCCTCAAGCGTGGTGTTAACGAAGGCTTCTCTGGCGGCGAGAAAAAACGTAACGAACTGATGCAAATGATGATGCTGGAACCGTCATTGTGCATTCTCGATGAAACCGACTCCGGTCTGGATATCGATGCCCTGCAAGTGGTTGCCCATGGCGTCAATGCCATGCGAGATCCAAACCGCTCTTTTATTATCGTGACCCACTACCAGCGTCTGCTCGACTACATTGTGCCGGATTACGTACACGTACTGGCCGATGGCAAAATCGTCAAGTCCGGTGGTAAAGAGCTGGCACTGGAACTGGAAGAAAAAGGCTACAGCTGGCTGGAAAGCGAAGCCTGAAATGGCGAGCTTTTATCTGTCTGGCGTCAAGAATCTGAACTCTGACGCGTTACAACACCACAGTCCGGAGAGTTAAGGTGGCTACTGTTTTTCAAGATCAACAACTGCAACGAGTCAACGGCACCCATGCGCCAGACTGGTTACAGCCCATTCGCGTCCAGGGCAGTGCTGCATTTGCCGCTGCCCCCTGGCCGACCCGCAAAACCGAAGCGTGGAAATACTGCTCGCTGAAAACCCTGGCCGGGGACAGCTACCATGCTGATATCCCCCCTATCACCGCGGCCAATAACAAGGATCTGGCAGCAGCGGCAACCATCGCCGGGTTGGACAGCTATCAGCTGGTGCTGGTTAACGGCCAGATCCATCCCGAGCTGTCCAGTGCATTGGCGCTGGAGCAAGTGGTACTGTTTGAGAACGCCAATACAGACCAGCAAGCTGCCATCGCTGAACAGTTGGCCAACGCCCGCCAGCAATCGAATCATCACCTGTTCAACGACCTTAACGACGCCGTGCTCAACAGCGGCGTACTGGTCACCATCGGCCGTAACAGCCAGCTCGACAAACCGCTGCAAATCTGTTCCATCAACACCGGAGCCGAATCAGCCTACAGCGTCAATAGCCGGGTTCTGGTGGTATTGGAAACCAATGCGGAACTGACACTGATTGAACAATTTGCTTCCGTCTCTGCACACGACGATAACAGCTTTACCAACAATCAGACCGATATCCAGATCGGCGACAATGCCCGCCTGACCCATTACCGCCTGAACCGGATGCAGTCCGCCAGCGCCTTTATCGGCAGCAGCCGCATCGACTTGCAGCGTGATGCTCACTATCAGGCGTTTCATTTAGGGTTGGGGTCAGCACTGACGCGCAACGATCTGGTGGTTAACCACAATATAGGTGGTTCGCACTCAGAGATTTCTGGTGTGTATGTGCCGCAAGGATCGCAGCTGGTCGACTTTCATACCTGTATCGAACACGCTGCCGCCCATTGCACCAGCAACGAAGTATTCCGCGGCATTATCAACGACCAGGCCAAAGCCGTCTTTAACGGCCGCATTCATATTCACAAGGATGCGCAAAAAACCCTGGCCGAGCTGAGCAACAAAAACCTGTTGCTGACCAACAAGGCTGAAATCGACACCAAGCCAGAACTGGAAATCTACGCCGACGATGTGAAATGCGCCCACGGTGCAACCGTCGCCCAGCTTGATGACAAGGCCCGTTTTTATCTGCAAAGCCGCGGCATCAGTGAACAGGATGTCCAAGTGATGCTGAGCTTTGGTTTTATCAACGAACTGCTGGATGCCCTGCCGCACCCTGCCATCGGGGACTGGTTACGCCCGCTGCTGGCGCAACGTTTTGGCCGCGCCCCGGCGTTTACCACCGAACAAGTGGAGGCCTTGTCATGATCGACGCCTATGCCACCGAGACCCGCCGCTACATCGAACAGATCCGTCAGGACTTCCCGGCACTGCAACAGCAGGTCCATGGCAAGCCACTGGTCTATCTCGACAACGGCGCGACAACGCACAAACCCAATGCAGTCATTGAAGCCGAAGCCAACTTCTACCGTACGGTCAATTCCAACGTCCACCGTGGTGCCCACTATCTCAGTGACGTGGCGACCGAACAGTTTGAAGGTGCCCGCCGCACCGTGCAGCAATTTATTGGTGCTCTGAAACCGGAAGAAATTGTCTGGACCCGTGGCACCACCGAAGGCATAAACCTGGTTGCCGCCACCTGGGGCCGCAAGCACATTGGCAAGGGTGATCGTATTCTGGTCAGCGAGATGGAGCACCACTCCAATATCGTGCCCTGGCAAATGCTGTGTGAGCAGGTTGGTGCTGAGCTGATTCCGATTCCGGTGAAAGACAATGGCGAACTCGACCTCAACGCCATGGCCGAATTGATGGAACCCCGTGTCAAACTGATTTCGGTGGCCCACGTGTCCAACTCACTCGGCACCGTGAACCCCATTCCGGACATTGTCCGTATGGCCCGCATCAACGAATCCGTCGTCATGGTGGATGGCGCCCAGGGCGTGTCCCACTTCGATATCGACGTATTGCAACTGGATGTCGATTTCTACGCTTTCTCCAGCCATAAATTATTCGGCCCGACCGGTATGGGCGTGCTGTACGGCAAGGAAGAGTTGCTCAATGACATGCCGCCCTATCAGGGTGGCGGTGAAATGATCGAACGCTGCTCCTTTGCGGGCACAACCTACAACCAGCTGCCTTACAAGTTTGAAGCCGGAACGCCAAACATTGCCGGGGCGATTGGCCTTGCCGCCGCGATCAACTATCTCAACGGGCTTGACCGCAAGATACTGGCGGCCCAGGAAGAAGCACTGATCAAAAAAGCCCATGCCATGGCGCTGGAGCTGGGCGGTATCCGTATTATTGGTGAAGCCGCCCAAAAAGCCTCGGTCTTCAGCTTCTTGCTGGAGGGAGTGCACCCGGCGGATGTTGGTACCCTGCTCGACCAGCAAGGCATTGCCGTACGCACCGGCCACCACTGTGCCATGCCCTTGATGGAACGTCTGGGTGTTCCCGGCACCGTGCGGGCTTCGATGGCATTTTACAATACTCTGGACGAGGTTGATGCCTTGTTCAAAGGGTTGGAAAAAGCCAAGATGTTTTTGCTGTAATGATTCGTGACCGATTGAGGACACACCGATGAGTATTGAAACCTACGACCCGAATGCCGCTGCCGATGTCAGCATGACTGCTGCAGCGATCCAGCACATCCGCAACATGCTGGCCAAAAACAGTGACAAGACCGGCGTCCGCCTGGCGGTCAAAAAGAGCGGCTGCTCCGGCTTCAAGTATGATATCGATTTTGTCGACGCTCCCAGTGACGGCGACCAGATTGTACAGGTCGCCAGCGATGTCACCCTGTATGTTGCTGCCGATGCCAGGTCCTATGTCCGTGGCACCGAGATCGACTTCACCAAAGAAGGCTTGAACAGCATCATCAAGTTCAATAACCCCAATGCCCGTGATTTGTGTGGCTGTGGTGAATCCTTTTCGGTCTGAGTCGGTGTAAGCTTGCCCGTCTTGTCTGGCAACTGATGTTTGGCACACCAGCACTGCCACTCCGCGATACCGGTCGCCATACCGTCATCGCGGAGCAAAACCTTCGCTACAGGTAATTCTTTTATGGAAAAACGTATGGTTGTTTCGCTGGCCGAATGTCCAGCGCGACAGGTACCTTCCGGTATTCCTGCCACCATTCCGCCAGGTGTGTTTGTCACCATCAACCAGGCGCTGGGTGGCAACTACACCGTTACCGTGAACGGCAATATGATGCGCGTGGACGGCACGGATGCCGCCGCACTGGGGCTGGAAGCAGAACAAATCGAATTTGCCGCACACGATGACGGCATTGTTCGAAAAGATCAGGTCGAACAGGCCTTGCGGACGATTTTTGATCCGGAAATCCCGATCAACCTGCTTGATCTCGGTCTGATTTATGGCATCGATATCGATGGCACTCAGGTCAATATTCGCATGACCCTGACCGCCCCCACCTGCGGTATGGGGCCAGTGCTTATCTCTGACGTCAAATACCGGGTCGCCAAGGTACCCAATGTCAGTGCTGTCAACGTTGAACTGGTGTTTGAACCCCAGTGGCATCGTGACATGATGACGGAAGAAGCGCAGCTCGAAGCCGGTCTGTTTTTCTAACCGGGGGACATGATCCCTGCCCCATCTGGAGACAAATACAGCCTATGAATATGACCGAAACCCCGGAGCAGGTGGTGCTCGAACCGTCCAGCGGCAAGGCCAGTGCCTGCCTGATCTGGTTACATGGCCTGGGGGCCGATGGCTACGACTTTGTCCCGGTGGTGCAGCATATGGGCAGCCTGATGGACACCTCTCAGTTGCGCTGTATTTTCCCCCATGCCCCCAAACGCCCGGTGACCATGGCCAATGGTACCTCGATGCGCTCCTGGTACGATATTCTGGCCATGACTCCCAAACGCACGATTGATCCCGACCAGCTGGCCGATTCCGTCAATCGTATGTACCGCCTGATCCAGCAGCAGATCGACAGCGGTATTCCATCCTGGAACATTTTTATTGCCGGTTTCTCCCAGGGAGGGGCCGTCGCGTATCAGACCGCCTCCAGCTTTGGCCAGACACTCGGTGGCCTGATTGCCCTGAGCACCTACGTGCCCGATGGCAGCTGGGTAAATCCGTTCAAGCTGCATCCGGCCAACTGCCAGCTGCAAGTCATGATTGCCCATGGCACAGTCGACCCGGTGGTTCCTATCTCGCTGGCAACAACGGCGCTGGAACAGCTGCGTCAGCATGGCCTGCAACCACTGTGGTTCAGCTATCCGATGCAACACGAGGTGTCGCATCCTGAAATTGCCGATGTCTGCCGTTTTCTCAGCAGCTGCCTCAGTCATACCCAGGCTTCCTGATCTTTGTATATCCAGCCATGAATCACCACCACACGCTGAACTCCGCCGCTGGCTTTGGTATCCTTGCGCCTTTCGATTTTCGGCAGCGGATTTCATCATGATCACCATGTACGGCATCAAAAACTGCGACACCATCAAAAAGGCCCGCAGCTGGCTCGATCAGGCAGCGATTGAGTTTACCTTTCACGATTACAAAAAAGACGGGCTGGACCCGGCGCTGGTTGACCAGTGGCTGGACGAGCTGGGCTGGGAAGCCTTGATCAACAAACGCGGCACGACCTGGCGCGCCCTGCCGGATGACCTCAAAACCCGGATGGATAACGCCAGTGCGCGCCAGGCCATGCTCGAGAACCCGTCGATCATCAAACGACCCTTGCTGGATACCGGCAGCCAGAAGTTACTGGGTTTCAAGCCAGATACTTACGCCGCCCTGTTTAACCAACCACCAGCAACCCAAACCGATTAATCAAACCCGATTAAACAATCCACAGACTGACTGGCTGCCCGTACCTGTCTGGCGCAGCGGAATTGAATTGAGGAATATGACATGAGTAATGCATTTGCACTGGCCATCGGTGTCGGCACCAAAAACAGCAAAGGAGAATGGCTGGAAGTCTTTTACTCCAAGCCCTTGCTCAACCCCGCCGACAGCCTGATTGAAGCGGCCAAAAGCGCCCTGGGCTACGAAGGTGGCAACCAGGCGATTGAAGCCGACGGTGGCGACCTGAGTGCATTTGCGGATGCGCTGGCAGAACTGGATGCCACTCAATCCGGCCTTGCCCGTGCCTGCATTGAAAGCGAACAGCCGGTGGTAATCACAGTACTGGCAACCGATGCCCAGTCCAGCAGCACGCCCGAGGTATATCTCAAGCTGCATTTGCTGTCCCATCGCCTGGTCAAGCCACACGGTGTTAATCTGGCTGGTATGTTTGGCTTGCTGCCGAATGTCGCCTGGACCAACCAGGGTGCCATCGATCTGGCAGAACTGCCGGCGGCCCAACTGGATGCGCGCCTGAACGGTACATTGCTGAGCGTCAACAGCGTTGATAAATTCCCTCGCATGACCGATTACGTAGTACCTGCAGGCGTACGCATTGCCGATACTTCCCGTGTCCGTCTGGGCGCTTACGTGGGTGAAGGCACAACCATCATGCACGAAGGGTTTGTCAACTTTAACGCCGGTACGGAAGGCGTCTCGATGGTTGAAGGCCGTATCTCAGCAGGTGTTGTGGTCGGCAACGGTTCTGACCTGGGTGGCGGTTGTTCGACCATGGGCACACTGTCCGGTGGTGGTAACATTATTATTTCGGTGGGCGAAAACTGCCTGCTGGGCGCTAACGCCGGTATTGGTATCCCACTGGGTGATCGCTGTACCGTTGAAGCCGGTTTATACGTCACCGCCGGTACCAAGATTCTGGTACTGGACGACCAGAAAAATGTGGTTGAAACCGTCAAGGGCCGTGACCTGGCGGGCAAATCCGATCTGCTGTTCCGTCGTGACTCCATCAGTGGCGCAGTACAGTGCGTGACCAACAAGAGTGCCATTCAGCTGAACGAAGAGCTGCACGCACACAACTGATCCAGGCGTTTCCAGCATTGATCAGTCAGCCATCGCAGTACCGTTTTACGGCCTGCGATGGCTCTTGCCTGCACCCTGTTTGCTAGCCGCTTTCCTGCCCCGGTAACCAACCGGAATTACAGTCACTAAAAGTATTGCAAACTCTTATCATTTAGATACACTGTCTACCACTGATAGTCATTCTCGATTGCGGAGATCAGCAATATGTATGTGTGTCTGTGTAAAGCCGTTACCAATCAACAAGTCAAAGATGCGGTTGATCAAGGTCAAAGTTATGGTGAAATGCGCCGGTCGCTCGGTCTGGCTACCGACTGTGGTTGCTGTGGACGCGCTGCCAAGCAACTGATCCGCGAGCATGTCAGCACCCTGCCCGCTTGTGAGTTTGCCAATGTTGGCTGATAACAGCGCAGCAGTACACGACACGCGATGACAGCCTGACGAACAACAGTCGACAGTCGTTCGCAGACAGTTGAGTTGCTACTCGTCGCTCCTCCAGAACACTCAAATCGCATCCCACAACAGCCGTAAACCGATCAAGCCTAACGCCAGATAAATAATCCGGTAAAAGGTTTTGTCGTCTATCAGTGCCTGTAATTTCACACCGTAACGAGCACCCATCCAGGCAAAAGGCATCAGAATCAGTGCGGTCATCAGGTTGGCAGAACTGAGCTGCCCCAGCAGGCCATAAGGAATCAGCTTGACCACATTCAGGCAGGCAATGGTCACAACCATGGTGGCCAGATATTCAGGCCGTGGTAACCGCAACGGCAACAGATACAAATTCAGCGGTGGCCCACCGGCATGGGCAACAAAACTGGTAAAACCGGTCATCAGGCCACACACACGGGCAACCCACGGATGGCCCTGCCGCGGTTCACCCAACGCCTGCTTTTTACTCAACCCCCACAGTGCAAACGCCAATGACAATATCCCCAGCATCATCTTGATCATGTCGGCATTCAGCCAATCAAACAGCAGATACCCCACGATCAACCCCAGGGCCGCCGGTACCAGCAAACGCCGCAGTTCCTGCAGGTTCTGTTTACCCCACCAGAAACGCACACTGAAAAAATCCATCAGTAACAACAGCGGCAACATAATGGCCGCGGCCTGACGAGGGTCGATATAAATGGTCATCAGGGGGACGGCGACCACGCCAACCCCACCGGCAAAACCGGACTTGGAAATCCCGGTAATCAACACTGCAATGACCGCCAGCAGCCAAAAGCCAGGCTCAAAACCCATCCACATGCGATATTCCTTACTTTGAATAAGCTCTCAGTCAGTGAGCGAGACAAGATACTATCGTGACCAGACCGCCCTTGTCGCAGTCAACGCCCTTACCAATCATTGAATCACCACACACAAGATTGAATTATCACCCTGCTGCCCTGACGTGATAGCGTTTTGCCCGGTAATCTTATTACCCGGTTGATCATTGACCCACAACATCGGTCATCTGATCTGAGTGCCGAGCGCTACTACGCAGCCCCTTACCCAGGACGCCTTTCCCATGTTGTCTACTGTCTCGATTATTATTCCTATTTTTGCTGTTATTGGCTTGGGCTTTTACCTGGTACACAGTCGTTTTATCCCCAAGGACATGCTGCCGGTATTATCCAGGCTGGTACTGTATTGCCTGATTCCGGCGTTGACCTTTGCCACCGTATCGCAATTGGACTTCAGCCAGATTCAGGCCTGGGATTTCCTCGGTGTGTATGCAGCAGGGGCCTTGCTGGCCCAGATCGTTGCACTGATCGTATTTCGCGGCATGCTCGGAAACAACCTGTCCACCAGCGCAATCAAGGCACTGGGCTGTTCCATGCCCAACAGCATCTTTATCGGCTACCCGGTGGTCGTACAGGCCTTTGGAGAGGAATGGGGCCATACCTTTGCTTTCGCTGTGATGGTCGAAAACATCGTTATTCTGCCGGCGGTACTGATTATGGTGGAGCTGGGCAGAAGCAAGGAAGACCAGCAACAGGCGTTGTCGATCATCACGGTACTGGCGGGTATTATTCAACGGCTGATCAAAAATCCGATTATTATCGCCATCGCCGCGGGTTTGCTGGTTTCTGTGGCAGGCTGGTCTCTCCCGAATCCGGCCCTGCGCACCTTGACCCTGTTAGGTAACGCCGCTGCCGCCATTGCCCTGCTGGTGATTGGTGGCTCACTGGTTGGCAACACCTTGCGCGGCAACCTCCGTGATATCAGCTTGCTCAGCACCATCAAGCTGCTGGTTCATCCACTGGCGGTGATGTTGGTATTGATGCTGTGGCCCGACTTTGACCCGACATTGCAAACCCTCACCATTGTTTATGCTGCCTTGCCCATGGCGGCGCTGTTTCCGATGGTTGGCAGTCATTACGGTATGCGCAACTTCTGTTCCAGTGGCTTGTTGGTGGCAACGGTGGCGTCATTTTTCACCCTTACAACGGCGCTGTTATTGCTGCTCTAGGGTGGCTGCCGCAAACCGCAGCAACACAATAACACCAATAAAAAAGGGCTTGTTTCCAGGAAACAAGCCCTTTTCTTCAGGTGTCGATCACACGTCTGTCATAGCTTCAGCCCGGAAGGCTTGATCAGCCCTTCGCTACACGCTTTTTCTTCTCTGGATCATCAAACGGCAGAGTATGGGCAATGGCCGATACGTCAAGGCTGCCTTTGACCTGGAGCGGTGCGCCCTGTTTGGCGTAAGGCACTTCAAGACGAGCAATGGCCATGGAGCGGTCAGTCAGGCGCGAGTACATGGCACAGGTGATAACCCCGACTTTTTTGCCGTCAGCCCAAAGTTCGTCGCCTTCAGCAGCAGCTTCCTTGCCTTCCAGCAATACGCCAAAGATGCTGAAACGCTCTTTGCCCTTCAGGCGGAAGTGTTCGTAGGCACCACAGAATGCAGTTTTGTCCTTGGATACGGTGAAGTCCAGACCCAGTTCCCACAGAGTGTCGCCCGCAGGTTCGTTTTCGAACGGGTACATCTCGGAGTTATCAAACGGAAAAAACAGCAGATAGCTTTCGGTACGCAGCCAGTCGAGGGCGGTAAAGGAGCAAGGGATAATGCCAAATTCCTTACCCTGTTCCAGCACGTTGTCCCAGATCGTGGCAGCGTCAGCAGCTTTGCAGAAGATCTCGTAACCACGTTCACCAGTATAGCCAGTACGTGAAATCGTTACCGGGCAACCAAACAGACGGGCGTGAGTATGGTGGAAATAAGGCAGATCACGAATGCCAGGAACATGCTCGGCGAGGAAATCCACCGCAGCAGGGCCCTGCAAGGACAAATCGTGCATATCGTCATCGAACAACACTGCGACCTGTTTGCCGAGCGCAGCCTGGGTCAGGCGTTCGTAACCGGTACCAGTACCATGCACCACCATAAAGGAGTTGGGGCCCATACGATAAATAACGCAGTCATCGATAAACTTGCCTGCTTCGTTCAGCATACAAGCGTAAACCGCTTTACCAGGATAGAGTTTGGAGATGTCACGAGTGGTCGCCCACTCCAGCAGGCTTTCCGCATGTGGACCAACATAGTGCACTTTCTTCAGACCCGATACATCCATCAAGCCCGCTTTGGTACGGATTGCTTCGTGCTCGTCGGCCAGAGTGTAACCGCTGTTACTATAGGTCCATGCTGTAGGCAGTCCGTTCCAGTCTTCCAGGTTTGATCCCAGGGCTCGGTGTTTTTCCGCCAGTGCGGCGATACGCCATGAATTAGCCATTTGTTTCTCCGTTCGTGTAGACAGTACTTAATCCCTGCAAGGGAATTATTATTCCTGAGAGGAAAGGCAAGTTCCGGGCCATGGATTGCCAAACTGATGATTCCTATGAGGAAAAAAATATTTCTACCCGGATTTCACCCCAAAAACGACCGGATTACCGCTCAACGCACCCAATAGCCGCCTTCTTTTAGGTCAACCAATACCAGATGGCATCATATTGGTGCATTAAATCAAGCAGTCAATGCAGTAAATATAGAGTGAGTAACAAGATGCACACGCTATAAATAAACGACAAACCATAAAACCTGTGCAACACGGCTCCCGTTTATTACACATCGCCTGTCCGGTATCGCCGGTTCCCGGTGTTATGGCAGCGGTTTGAAAAACAACCCGATGCAGGTATCTGGCACAACCAGGCTGCGCCGCCGCCCGGATATCCGCTAAACTCCACCTCCACCAATCAGCAATAACGGCCCGGCCCGTGGCCTACGATGGAATCAACCAATGAACAAAACTATTTACGTATTAAACGGCCCAAACCTGAACCTGCTGGGCAAGCGTGAACCAGAGATCTACGGCAACGAAACCCTGCAAGATGTTGAAAACAAGATGCGTCAGCGGGGTGCTGGGTTGGGCCTGACCATCAAGTTTTTCCAGAGCAATCACGAAGGTGAGATCATCGATCGCATCCATGAAGCGCGCGATCAGGCTCAGGGGATTATTATCAACCCAGCGGCCTATACCCACACCTCGGTTGCTATCCTCGATGCGCTGAACACCTTTGAAGCGGCAGTGGTCGAAGTGCATATCTCCAACGTCCATAAGCGTGAAGCCTTCCGTCATCACTCCTACGTCTCCTTGCGGGCCGACGCTGTGATTGCGGGTATGGGAACGCTGGGTTATCAGGTTGCTCTCGAATACTTTGCCCAGTAACCCCTGCGAGTTGCAGTGTCGGCCTGTACTGGCAGGCTTGTATTAATCCGGGGAAACAAACCGACAATACCTACACCTACCAATACCTGCCGGTGGGCACCGTAGCGGCTGTATCTGAGCGCGGTTTCAAGCGCCAACACCAAACCCTCACCACGCTGTCCAAATACATCAGAAAGTAGACAGATACAGTGCTTCGACCTTACTTCTGGCCCATTCGGTTTTACGCAAGAATTTTAGCGATGACTTGATCGACGGATCACTTTTGAAACAATTGATATTGATCTCCTGCGCCAATCCACTCCAGCCATAATGCTCAACCAGACGCTTGAGTATGTTTTCCAGCGTCAGTCCATGCAGGGGGTTATTGGGTTGTTCGTGTGCCATGGGTGTTACCTCGCAGAAGCCAATAAAAAAACAGAGCGAAGTGTTAGTCCAAAGAGATCAAAGGTAAAGGGAACATCTATTTAATCCTGCACGACTCTGCGCGAGTGTTGCCGTTGTTCAGGGCAAGGCGACGAATGCAGCGAAATGACGAGTCCTTTTCAAATTCGTCAACACCGCACTGGACGGCGGCAACCCGCGCCCTTCGAAACCATCCGGTAGCCCAGATAGCCCAGAGTGAGCACCGGATTAAATAAATGTCCCCTAAAGCAGAAACCTTGATAAAAACAACGGACAGGAACCTGCCTGGAATCAGACAGGAAAAGTAATAAAAGGACGGATGCTATTTAGCCAGTGGCAAAACTGAATGCCGGCTATTTCATCAGTCAAGCAACGGCGAGCTGCTGTTGCAAGTGAGCAATATCGATCATCAGACTGATATTACGTACCTTACCGCGCTGCAACGTCCAGGTAATTGCACAGGTAATACCAACCAGTTTCTGATTGGGCTGAAAGCCGAATACCGGTTTGACAAAGCTTCCGCAGATGGTCATTACACTGATAGCACGGTCGCCATCGGTCATAATGTCTTCAATCGCCAGATCAAAATCAGTGATCGCATTATGCAGGGTGTCGATCTCCTTGATAAAACCATCAATATCATTGGTTTCGAGAGACTGTGAGGCATGGTAAAGAAAGTCCCGACTTACCATTTGCTTCACAAGATTGAATCGACCTTTTCCCCAGGCATTATGTATAAATTGCTCAACGAGCATTTTATTATCGGTGGTCATTGCCTTTTCCGTGGGTTGTTACTTTCTGTGACAGCGGGCAGTGTAGATTTTGTATCGAAGTGTAACCACTCCATAGCCAAGAAAGCGTGACATGGTTCCGCTGGAGTTCACCTAACGGTACTGTTTCCCTCTGTAACGGTAGTCCATACACGACTAACCGGTTTCCAACCCTTTCATTCTCTTACTTAACACACCGGCCAACTCACACAAATATCACGTGATACACCTGCTGGTAACATTTACCGCTAGGCTGTCCACAAGGCTCATGGCACAGTAACCGCTCCCTGATACTAGCCCGACAACAGAACCATGAACAAAGCGAAACGCACCGAAATTTTCAGTCGTCTGCAGGCGGCCAACCCACACCCCAAAACCGAGCTGGAATACCGCACTCCTTTTGAATTGTTGATTGCCGTATTACTATCGGCCCAGGCAACGGATGTCTCGGTCAATAAGGCGACCCGTAAACTCTATCCGGTTGCCAATACGCCAGAAACACTGCTGGCACTGGGTGAAGAGAGACTAAAACAATACATCAAGACCATTGGCCTGTTTAACAGCAAAGCCAAAAACGTCATCAAACTCTGCGACATTCTGATCAATAAACACCAGAGCCAGGTACCGGAAAACCGAGAAGCCCTTGAAGCTCTGCCAGGCGTTGGCAGAAAGACAGCCAACGTCGTGCTTAATACCGCCTTCGGCCAGCCGACGATTGCCGTCGATACCCATATTTTCCGGGTATCCAACCGTACCCGTATTGCCCCCGGCAAAGACGTCAACGAAGTAGAACAACGGCTCATACGGCTGGTGCCCAAGGAATTTCAACTGGATGCTCACCACTGGCTGATTTTGCACGGGCGTTATACCTGTGTTGCCCGTAAACCCCGCTGTGGTTCATGCTTGATTGAAGATTTATGTGAGTACAAACAAAAAACGTCCGACTGACAGACATGCCATCACATCATATCGGTCTGTTCGGTCTGTGTTTTGCTGCATCTCCCGGCCCGGCTTCGCGGGTCGGAGTACGAGATGGTGCATATAAGTACTCCTCCCGCTCTCATTATCCGGCCCTGCATTTAGCCGTTTCAATGTCGGAGAGCCTGTGACAGCAGGTAGTCTCCAATCTTGAAGGCTTCATAACAGACCTTGGAGCCGGCCTCACAAAGTGAGTTTAATCCGTTGCCAGTTTCGCTAATGAACGAGAGTCTAATACTCCCGAAATACGCGTCAGAATAATGGCCAGCGCCACAATCAAAGCCCCAATCCAGGGAGTATCCATTAACGACAAATCTTCGACTATCACACCACCCAACATAGAACCTGCTGCCACCCCAAGATTAAATGCGGCAATATTCAGCCCCGATGCCACATCCACTGCATTCGGTGTATAACGCTCCGCCAATTGCACCACGTACACCTGCAAGACAGGTACGTTACCAAAGGCAAAAGCGCCCCAGAACAATACCGTCAACACCGCCAGTGCCGGGGTATTCGCGGTAAAGGTAAAAATCAGCAGTACCAGCGTCAAAGCACAAAAAATAATACTCAGAGCCTTGATGGGTCCATGAGAATCCGCCAGCTTGCCACCCCAGATATTACCGACGGCAACCGACACACCATACACCAGCAGCACCAACGCAATCGCATTGGGTCCAAAGCCGCTCACCTGCTCCAGAATCGGCGCAAGATAAGTAAACGCCGTAAAAGCACCACCATACCCCAGTGCCGTAATGAGGTAGACCAGTAATAACCGAGGCTCCATCAACACCTGAAATTGTTCACGCAACGTTGCTGGTGCAGATTGCACAAGATTCTTTGGTACCAGAACGGCACTTCCTATCAACGCAATAACACCCAATAACGAGACAGTCAAAAACGTAGCACGCCAACCAAAATGCTGACCAATCAAGGTACCCAGGGGTACGCCAGTGACCAACGCTATCGTCAGACCGGTAAACATAATCGCAATAGCGCTGGCCTCCTTGTCCTTGCTCACCAGACTGGTGGCAATGGTTGAGCCAATGGCAAAGAAAACACCGTGTGCCAAACCGGTAAGAATTCGCGCTGTAATCAGGCTTTCGTAACCCGGCGCTTGCCAGGCAGCCAGGTTACCCACCACAAACAACCCCATCAAACTCAATAACACGCTTTTACGAGACCAGCGCCCGGTCAAGGCCGTCAACACCGGGGCGCCGATAGCCACCCCAACCGCATAAAGGCTGATCAGCAAGCCCGATGATGGCAACGATACGCCCAGGTCTTGAGCGATGGTGGGAATCAATCCGACAATCACAAACTCGGTAGTACCAATAGCAAATGCACTCAACGTGAGTGCCCACAAAGCGAGAGGCATGAAATAACTCCTGAATTAATTTGCAGAGGAGTATGGGCAAAGATAATATTGCAAAAAACATCACAATAAACAAAAAACTTTTGCACTTATGACAAATATATCCAAGACGGATGATCTCGTCATTCTACTGGCAGTTTTCGATCTCGGCGGCTTCTCGGCAGCAGCCAACAGCCTTGACCACCCTGTTGCCAAAGTCACCCGTGCCATTCAACGACTGGAGCAACGGCTCGACACCAACCTGTTCAACCGCACCACACGCAAAGTCGAACCGACCGAAGAATGTATAGACTTTGTGCAACAAGTGCGCAAAGGTCTGGAGTATCTGGAACACGCAGAAGAAACGCTGCAATTACGCAAACAGGCACCATCGGGCTGGTTACGGGTGGATGCCGCCAGTCCGTTTATACTGCATCAAATCGTCCCTCTGGTGACTGAGTTCCAGCAGCGCTATCCGCTGATTACCCTGGAATTGGTCTCTAACGAGAGTGTTATCGACCTGATCGAAAAACGCACCGATGTCGCGATCCGGATTGGCCAGCTTGACGACTCTAACCTGCATGCCATCAAGCTTGGCCGCAGCCCTCTGCGACTGGTCGCCAGTCCCAATTACCTCAAGGTTCATGGCACACCCCAATCTATACAAGACCTGCATCACCACCGACTTATCGGTTTTACTCGGGGCAGTACACTGAATCATTGGCCACTGTCAGATTCGTTTGAAATACGCCCATCCATTGCCGCCAGCAGCGGAGAAACGCTGTTGCAACTCTGCTTGGCCAACCAGGGAATCGCGCTGATTTCTAACTTTATGGTAGCGGCGGCATTGAAGAACGGCGCACTGGTTGAAGTACTGCCAGGAGTCATCAATCGGCACAGCCCACGCCAGGAAGTACATGCCGTGTTTTACCGCAACACCACCCTGTCGAAGCGTATTTCAGTTTTTATTGATTTTTTAGCAACTCGACTGAGTCTGTAAAATTAATACGGCAGCCGCAGTAATCTGCTGCCGCTGCGACACCCGGGTTGCCTACACACCACGCAGTGGTTCATGCTTGCCGAGGTGATTACGCCACGATAACTTACCCAGCGTCCCGCAGAAGCGACGCATCATCACCATACCGACCCAACCGACTACAGAGAGGCCCCCATGAGAATGCTGCACACCATGTTGCGAGTAGGAAATCTGCAACGTTCCATCGATTTTTATACCCAAGTGATGGGCATGGACTTGCTGCGTCAGAACGATAACCAGGAATATCAGTACACCCTCGCCTTTGTGGGTTATCAACCCGAGAGTGAAGGCACGGTACTGGAACTGACCTATAACTGGGGCCAAAGTGAATACGATCTCGGCACCGCCTACGGCCATATTGCACTGGAAGTGGATGACGCGGCAGAGGCCTGTGAAAAAATCCGCGCCAGTGGTGGCAATATTGTCCGCGAAGCCGGCCCGGTTGCCGGAGGCAAAACCGTGATTGCCTTTGTTGAAGATCCGGATGGCTACAAGATCGAACTGATCGAAAAAACACCGGATTTCCCGATCGAGCTGTAAATAAACCTTGTGCCTTGCCTTCCCAAGGCAGGCGGCAAGCGATCGTCCGATTGACCGGTCGCTTGCGGTGTGGCCGCGGCGTTATGCTAAAACCCAGTGATTACTCACACCGGCTCAGACAGGCTGGGCAACGCCAGTCGTGGTGTTGCCCACAGCCGCAGTATCGGCTGTGGCACTGGCTGTCACATTGGCCGCGGCTTTTTTATTGGCCAGGGCATGCTGTTGGTCGCAGCTTGACTGGTCTTCTTCACATACCCGCCGCGTCAGGGCCAGAAAAGCCCCCAACGATGCCAGCAACAAGGAACAGGCCACCAGAATCGCAACCGGGTAATACAGATTACCGGCCAATTCCAGCTGGCTGTATTTGATGATCATAATCAGCGCTTCCAGCACCAGAGCAATACACACGGTACCAACAAAACGCGAAATCGTACGGCGCACACTGACAAAAACACTTTCCCCTTGCTCATCCGCAGTGTATTCCTTGCCGACCCCAACACCGAGTTCATACATGGCGAGGGCAATCACCAGGTTATTGATCGACTTGATAACATGAGTAATCAACTCAATTTCCGGATTCCCGACTCCCGAGAAAAAATCACTGACCGCAAGAAACACCAGCAGCAATGCGATCAAATGAAAAATGCCCGAAAACAACAGGGCGACCGCAGTTTTATACTCAAACAAGCGGGTACCTAACAGCATGGTAAAACCACCTCGACAATACTCAGAATAAAAATAATCCGGGCCTCACACAGGTCAGTACCGGCACTCATGACACATAGAATGCGATACCCCGGTTCGGCAGAGGTTCCCATAAATTCAGTTTGGGATAAGGCAGGGTGAAACATCAGGGCGGAGAGACCCCGGCAAAACAAACAGTAACCAGAGCAGATGGATACACCAGCTCAGCCCCACGGATACAGCGCATTCCCACCTGGGGCAGGGATGCGCATTTTGCTCAGACAACCTTACAGCGTTTTCAAATAAGCAATCAGGTAATCCTGCTCGGCCTTGTCGGTAATCGCGACATGACGCATACGGGTACCGGGTACCAAGGCTTCGTTATCCTGCACCCAGAGCCGTAACTTCTCTTCTGTCCAGCTAAACCCCGCAGCCCGCAGCGCATCCGAATACGCAAAGCGCGGCAAGGAGCCAGCCTGACGTCCAACAACGCCAGTCAGGCTTGGACCAAAGGTATTTTTGCTGGAATCTTCTGAATGACACGCATGGCAGTTTTGCGCGAAGACTACCTGGCCTTGAGCGGCACGCATGTCATCCCCGGCATTCGCCAGCGACGCAGCCAGAGTAGCGGCACACAACAGCACAGAACCCAATGACTTTTTCATAACAACACTCCTGATAGAGACGGGAAACGATGGAATCCATCCAGTGTATGCAGTCGTGTTTGCTTGCCATCCTGTACTTCGGTACTGTTCCCGGGGCTCCTGTGAGACAGATCAATAAAATACACATTTTGGTTTATTCAGGATTTACACCCGCGGGAAACAGGCGTTACCCAATGCGGCAGAGGCTCAACCCTGGCATCCAAATAAACCAGAGCATCAACCTGACTCACGCCATCAGATTGAATCAGAACAAGTCAGGCATCGCTTTTATCAACCGGTTAAGCACAGCAGCTGGCTGGCAACGGCCAGCCAGCAAGCCAGGTTACTTTGCTGTGCTGTTAAAGTACTCACGGGCCAGACGGAAGACCACCGGGCTCAGCAATGCCAAAGCCACCAGGTTTGGAATCGCCATCAAGGCATTGAGAGTGTCCGCCAGCAACCAGACAAAATCCATGCTGATCAGGGCACCAACCGGCACACTGAGAATCCAGACAATCCGGAATGGCATAATCGCTTTCACCCCAAACAAATATTCCGCACAGCGTTCGCCGTACAGGCTCCAGCCCAGAATTGTGGTAAAGGCAAACACCGCCAGCGCAATCGCCACCAGATAATTACCAACACCAGGCAATGCTTGAGCAAAGGCTGCCGATGTCAACGCCGCACCGGACTCACCGGAAGTCCACAAGCCAGAGGTCACAATCGCCAAACCGGTAATCGAACAAATAATAATGGTATCCAGAAATGTTCCCAGCATCGCAATCAGGCCCTGACGAACCGGGTCGGTCGTTTGTGAGGCTGCATGGGCAATCGGCGCAGAGCCCAGACCCGCTTCGTTAGAGAACACTCCTCGCGCCACACCAAACTGGATCGCAGCCCAAACCGCCGCACCGGCAAAGCCCCCTTCAGCGGCTGATTCGGTAAAGGCATACTGCATAATCAGGCCCAGCGCGGCGGGAATGGCTTCGACATTCACGATCAATACCGCCAACCCTGCACACAAATAACCGATCGCCATTAATGGCACCAAAGCACCGGCAACCGAGCCAATACGCTTGATGCCACCCAACAGTACAGCGCCTGTCAACACCATCAGAATCAAGCCGGTTATCCAGCTCGGCAGAGCAAAGTTGCTCTCCAGTACCGCTGCGACCGAGTTGGACTGCACCGTATTACCAATACCAAAACCGGCGGCCATACCAAAAACCGCAAAAGCGGTGCCCATCCAGGCCCATTTGGCTCCCAGTCCGTTCTTGATGTAATACATGGGGCCACCAACATGATTGCCCTGTTCATCCACTTCGCGATACTTCACTGCCAGTACCGCTTCGGAAAACTTGGTCGCCATCCCGACCAGCGCGGTACACCACATCCAGAACAAGGCACCAGGCCCGCCCAGAAAAACAGCCGTGGCAACGCCGGCAATATTCCCGGTACCAACCGTTGCGGACATCGCCGTCATCAAGGATTGGAAAGGAGAGATATCGCCTTCTTGACTGTCTTCTTCGTTGGCCTGACGCCCCTGCCACAGCAAGCTGAACCCGGCTCCAATTTTAAAAATGGGTGCCAGTTTCAAGCCTATTTGCAAAAACAGCCCCACTCCCAGAATCAGCACCAACATCATTGGCCCCCAGACCACACCGTTGATAGCACCGACCCAACTGGTTAATACATCCATACTTATGCTCCGCCTTGATTACATTATTAAAATTCAAACAACGCCCCTTGCCTCACTGTCCAGCAGTCAAAAATCAATAGCCTTCAGTGGATATTTGAGCATCAATTGATGCGCAGTAAAGTAAAAGAATTGGTTTGGTAAATGGCTTCGAATTCGCTATTTTTTCAGTTTAATCAACTGCAAAACACGACCGATAAAGAAGATAAGCCCAAAAAATACCTGCCAGCCAATAGAATCAACAATTATGACAATCTTCGTCCGTTATTGGGAGCCAGTTGGCAGTGGTGTGGGGATACATCGGTAATACGGCAAAACCGGTTCAACGGACACAGACGGATTTGGCACAACGGACGCAGACGGAGCCGGCCCCAGGAAATTCAAAGCTGCAAAATCACCGTGATTCGCTTAACCAGCGCCCATAAAAATGCCGGGTAACCTCACGGCAACCCGGCACTTTCAATCAGGTGTAGTCCAGCTTAACGCAAGATTACAAACCGTCAGCAGACTCAGACAGATACTTGGCAACACCTTCCGGAGAAGCCGTCATGCCTTTATCGCCTTTGCTCCAGCCAGCAGGGCAAACTTCGCCGTGCTCTTCGTGGAATTGCAGCGCTTCAACCAGACGTACCAGCTCATCAATGTTACGACCCAGTGGCAGGTCATTGATGTTAGCCGCACGTACCATACCTTCCTTGTCGATCAGGAAAGCACCACGCAGCGCCACACCACCAGCGGTTTCAACGTCGTATGCTTTACAGATGGCGTGGCTTACGTCAGCCGCCATGGTGTATTTGACTTCGCCAATACCACCGTTATCGATGGCTGTGTTACGCCATGCGTTGTGAGTGAAGTGAGAATCGATGGATACGGAAATCACTTCAACACCCAGATCGCTGAACGTTGCCATACGCTTGTCCAGAGCGATCAGCTCGGATGGGCATACAAAGGTGAAGTCCAGTGGGTAGAAGAACACCAGGGCGTATTTGCCCTTGGTAGCTTCGGCGAAGTTGTATTCATCAACGATGGTTCCATCACCCAGTACGGCTGGAACTGTAAAATCAGGGGCTTGCTTACCTACCAGTACGCTCATATTTCTCACTCCATTTGTATTGAACATCTCAGCCGTGATCGGCCGTGTATCAAAATGATGCTGGGATCATACGCCACGCCAAGACACGGTCAAACCGGTGTTTGAATGAAAAGATCGAACGATTACTTTTTCCCATGCCTTTGATAGCAGCAGACTATCCCGGCTGTTTTGGTGGCTGTCAGCCCGATCTGGATGCCGCCCATGACAGCCTCCCTCAATCGCGATAATCCTGGGTGTTAATGCCGTAACGGTTGAGTTTCTGGTTGAAGGTACGGCGCTCAATACACAGGTCTTCCAGCACCGCCGCTACCTTGCCGTTATGTTCCGCCAGCTTGGAACGTATCAGCTTTTCTTCGTAGGCTTGCACCATATCTTTTAACGACTCCCCTGCGCCTACATCAAAGGTATTGTTGGTATCCAGTTCGATGGCGTTTTCGATATGTCGACAACCCCGGATGGCATAACGGGTAGCAACGTTGATCAGCTCCCGAACGTTACCCGGCCAGGAATATTGCAGCAGTACCTGACGGGTGTGAGAATCAGCCAGCCGATAATCGGTACCAAAATTGTCGCACTGTTGATGCGCGTAATACTCAAACAGCCGCTGGATATCCCCTTCCCGGTCTTTTAATGCCGGAATACGCAACTCCGCCACTTGCAGCCGAAAAAACAGATCCTGACGAAAAGCGGGGTTATTACGCAGCTCGTCCTTGGTCGCCGAGATCACCCGGCAATCGATGGCAATTTCCTGATTGGAACCAAGCGGGGTAATCAACTGATCGGATAACGCCCGCAGCAACTTTGCCTGAGTCGTCAATGGCAGACTTTCGATTTCATCCAGAAACAAGGTGCCGCCATTGGCGTGTTGCAGTTTGCCGGTACGGGCACTGCCGGCGTCGGTAAACGCGCCCTTGGCATGGCCAAACAATTCGGCCTCTGCCAGTTGCTCGGGAATGGCGGCGCAGTTGAGAGCAACAAACCGTCCGCTTGAGCGACGACTGAAGCGATGCAACGAGCGCGCAACCAGCTCTTTACCAACCCCGGTATCCCCATAAATCATCACGGGAATATCCATCGGCGCAAACTGCAGGACATCGCTGCGCAAGCGATGAATGGCCTGACATTGCCCGACGATCACCTGTTCGATGGCGGCACCATTTTCCAATGACTGATGGGCTTGTAATAAGTTAAGGGCATGAAGACGCTTATCCACGGCTTTTTGTACCGCTGCCAGCAGATAATCGGTATCAAAGGGTTTTTCGACAAAATCCGTAATGCCCTGCTTCATGGCATCGACGGCAATGGAGATATCACCATACCCAGTCATCAGAATAACCGGCAAATCCGGGTCAATTTTGAGTGCCTGACAGGCAAACTCAAAGCCGTCGGCATCGGGCATACGCAAATCGGTCAGAATGACCATTGGCTGATTCACCGTCAGCCGTTTCAGCAAAGCGGCCGGCGAGGCATAGGTACTGATACGTTGATACTCGACCGATAACAGGTCGGACGTATTGATCCGCACATCTTCGTCGTCGTCGATGATCACAATTTCAATATCGGCCGCACTCAGTGGCGACGCTTCAGTATCGGTCATTGAACAGCTTCTTTGTTATTGTCAGGGAACAGCCAAAGGCAATTGCAGGGTAAAGCGGGCACCGGTTTCAGCCCCATCATGACTGATGTTTTCAGCATGAATATCCCCGTGTTGCTGTTGCACAATCTCATACACAATCGACAACCCGAGACCAACGCCTTTACCCACTTCCTTGGTGGTGAACCAGGGGCTGAACAGATGCTCCATAACCGCATCATCCAAACCACCGCCATTATCTTCCACCACCAACTGAATATGACTGGCTGTTGCACTTAACTCAACCCGAATCCGGGGAGATGCGGTTTTTTCCAAGGCCTCCATGGCATTTTTCAGCAGATTGGAAACCGCCAGATCAAACTTGATAGCGCTCATGTTTACCCGGTTGGCCGGAGCCACCAGCCGATCGATCAATTCAATCTGGATCCCGCGCTCTTGCCATTGATCGTGATGCAAGTCGAGCATTTGCTGAATCAGGGTCGCCACATCCAGCAAGCCAATATGATTGCTGTCATCGTAACTGAAGCTCTTCAGTAACTGGATCACGTCCCGCATCTTGCTGCCCAGAGGTTTTAACCGGGCAGCGGATTCCATCGCCCCGGACCAGTTTTCACGCTTGACCTTGCCCTCAATGGCAGCCACGGAACTGTTGATCGCCGCCAGTGGCTGGCTCAGCTCGTGCACAATGGTGGCCGCCATATTCCCCAGCGCTGCCGCCTTGCTCTTTTGCAACAACTCTTGTTGTGCCACCTTGAGTTCACGTGTCCGTTCGTCAACAGTGGATGCCAGCGACGCATTCAGCTTGACCAGCTGTTCTTCGGCCCGCTTGCGCCGCACAATATTGATCAGCGTCATCAGGTAATGCTCGCTGTTATCGTAATCCACCCGGGCCAACGCAAACATTACCGGCACCGGCGATTCGCCAATACGTGTCCAGGTTTCAAAATACTGCGGCGTGCGCTGCAAATCGACCAGGTACGAGTCGAGCCCGTCGAGGGATTTCAAGCGCAGTAAATCCACCACATTAGCAACGCCGTTTTCATTAAAGGAAGCACCGGCCAGCAACAGGTTTTCGGCATAGTCGTTCATCGAGGTAATGCAGCCTTCGCCGTCGAATACCAGCACCCCGATGTGAATATGATCGATCAAGCGCTGCAAGTCTTCACGGCGACGAATTTCTGTCTGGCGTACTTTGGCGCTGTAAACGGCCTTTTTCTGCCGCTCCCGCATCAGCAAATACCAGAAACAGCCCAGCAAACTGACAATAAAAAAACACGCCAGCGTCGGTAACAGTATTTGCCGGTGACTGACCACATGATGCAGCGTCCAGTCGGTACCATTCACGGGAAAATGATCCACCAGCCAGGTTTTACCATCCACTTTCCAGTAGTCCGCTCCTCCCGTTGGCAACATCGACAAGAAGGGGTCAGGCTGAAACAGCAGTTCATGATTTTCTTCCGGAAACTGGCGCTCGCGATACACCTGATTCAATTTTCGAATCGGCAACGGTGCTAACAGCCGATAGAGCCACTGGCTGTCCGACGCCAGGATAATGACACCATTGGCATCACTCACCAGCACCCGGTCATGACTGCTCTCCCAACTGTCGAGCAAGCTGGCCAATTCCAGCTTGACCACCACCACACCGATAATACGATCATCAACCCGCACCGGTGAGGATATAAAAAAGCCCGGTATCCCGGTGGTCATGCCTTTGGCGAAATAAAACTGCCGCTCTCCCGTCGCCATGACACGGGCGAAATACGGCCGAAAACCATAATTATGGCCCACAAAACTACCGATTTTATCCTGATAGTTGCTGGCCGCTGTCACCCGTCCATCCGGGCGCAACACATACACAATATCGGCACCGGAACGACGGGCCGAAAAGGCCAGCTCATTGTTGGTCGTGAGATCGTCCAACGTGGACTCGGAATAGGCTGAACGCAAATGAGCAATTATTTTCTCATTGCGCGCCAGCAAGGCAGGCAGGTATTCAAACTGATCGATCGAGGCTCGTAATGATTGCTCAAAGACGGCGGCCGAACGGCGATTGTCGGCCGAAACAGAAGCGATTTTCAGGAAATAGAAAACCAGAGTCACCAGCGTAATCAGCGCCAGCACCATCCATAACCAGCGCCGTCCAACCGGTGCAAAAACAGACGAGGTTAATGGGTTTTCAGCAGCCGCAGCAGAAGAAACGTTCACAGTAGCCAGTACTCGGTTGATAGCAAACTCCGGCAGCTGCCGCTGCCGGAGTGCAGGCCCGCCAGCTTACGCGTAGCCCATCAGTCCCGGCAACCACAACACAATTCCGGGGGCAGCGATCAACACGATAATCGTGAAGACATCCGCCACAAAGAAAGGTGTACAGCCGCGGAAGACATCCTGAACCGAACACTCAGGACGAACCCCCGCCACCACAAAGCAGTTAAGACCAATCGGCGGCGTAATCAGACACAGCTCCGCCATTTTCACCACAATGATACCGAACCAGATGGCGCAGCCTACCCCGGACACACCAAAGGCCGAATCCACCGCCGCAACATCAGGGCCACCGTTCAGCGCCATCACCGCAGGATACACGACCGGCAGGGTCAGCAGCAGCATGCCGATAGCATCCATAAACATCCCCAGCACCGCATAAGCACACAGGATAAACACCAGGGTCAGCATCGGGCTCTGGTCAAGACCGACCAGCCAATCGGAGAACGCCGACGGCAAATCGGCAAAGCCGAGGAAGCGCACGTACAGCAAGACACCCCAGATGATGGTGAAGATCATGACTGTCAGCTTGGCAGATTCCAGCAGCGCATCTTTCAGTTGGCTCAGCTTCATGCCCTTGTGCAAGGCCATCAGCAAGATCACAAACGCACCCAGAGCACCGGCTTCAGTCGGTGTACCAACACCGCCGTAAACACAGATACCAATGATACCGACAACAAACAGAATCGGTGATGCGCCCGGCAGCGTGGCGAAACGATCTTTCCAGGTAAAGCCGGTCACCGGTGGCCCCAGCTTTTTATTGGTCAACGCCAGCAAGATAACCAGACCGCCATAAATAAACGCCGATACCATGCCCGGAATAAAACCGGCCATCAGCAAGGCACCAACATCCTGCTCCACAATAATGGCGTAAATCACCAGGATAGAAGACGGTGGAATCAGCGATGCCAGCGTTCCACCCGCCGCAACCACACCCGCCGCAAAGCGTTTGTCGTAGCCCAGCTTGAGCATTTCCGGTACCGCGATACGGGCAAATACCGCCGACGTGGCTACCGATGCACCCGACACTGCCGCAAAACCGGCGGTCGAAAATACCGTGGCAACCCCCATACCGCCGGGCAACCAGCCCAGCCATTTTTTCGCGGCATCAAACAGCGCCCGGGTCAGCCCGGCGTGATAGGCCAGAAAACCAATCAGAATAAAAGTGGGAATCAACGACAGCGCCAGTGACGATACCTTTGAATGCGGAATGGTACCGGCCATTTTAATGGCCACTTCAAAACCTTTTTCAAACCCCAGACGGGCCGAAAAAATCCACAACAAGCCCAGAAATCCAGCCAGTGCAGCAGCAAATGCCACCCGCAACCCCAGGATGACACACAACAGCATAACGCCAGTTACCCAAAGACCGATCGAGATCGGGTCCATGGCAGACATGGTTTCCCATAAACTCATACTCGGTCCTTCCCTTGTTCAGGGTTTGTATTTTCATCAATATCGAATGAAGCCGAAGCCACTGTTGCCGCTTCACGAGCCGCAACCACCGCTGCGCTTTCAACCAGAGGCACGGCCACCGGATTCGGAGAGCCGGAAATCAGCGCACGGCTATACCCCCAGGCTTGCAGAATCAGACGCAAACACAACAGCCCCAAAGCAATCGGCACCACCAGCTTGGAAGGCCAGGTCACCAGGCCAATATCAAACGAGGTATCACCATTCACAAATGCACGGTTAAAGTGTTTATACGAGCCGTACATCAGCAATACACTTAACACCAGCATCACCAGCACGGTGAACAATTCCACCGCCCACAACCAGCGACCCTTCAATTGACCAATCAGAATATCCATTCGGATATGACCACCATCACGCTGGGTATACGACAGCCCCAGAAACGCCATAAAGGCCATTCCCTGCTCTACCCAGTCGATGTAACCACTCACAGGCAGGTCGAAAAACCAGCGCCCCAGAATATTGGCCACCGCCATAAACACCAGCATCAAAATGACGCAGCCGCCCAATAACGACAGCAGAGACTCCAGCCGATAATAAAGCTGGTCAGCCCGGCTTAATACAGATTGATCGACCAGAACGGTCGCGCTTGCAGACATGGTCAGACTCTCTTTGCAAAAAAATCATCAGGGGAAAAGAGCCGGGAACCCGGCCCTTCAAAAGGTACTTATTCGCCTTTGAACAAACCGGTGGTGTATGCCAGCAAGGCTTGGGAATCGAATTGTTTTTCGTATTTCAGCACCCAATCCTTACGTACCAGCTCAGCGACTTTATCCAGCATGGCCGTTTGCGCTGGCGTAAAGGTCACCTTGGTTACCTCGTGCTCTTGCAAGGCTTTTTCGTAACCGGCAACCGCATTGGTGTTGTAGTTTTCCACGTAATACGCCATCGCTTCTGGCACGGATTCCAACAAGACTTTGCGGTAAGCAGGTTTCAGGTCTTCAAAGGCTTCGGTATTCATAACCACCGGACAATCACCAGAACCCAGGTTCAGGTTGGTGGTCGCCCAGGTACCGATATTGGTGGTATTGGTCGCCAGGTGTGCGTGGGGAGCAAAGGCGGCAGCATCAATCACACCGGAATCCATCGACTGACGCACTTCACTGAACGGCACACCGGTTTTGATCGCGCCAAATTGCGTCAATACTTCCAGTACGCCACCCGGACCACGGGTCCGTTGACCGTCAAAATCTTCCAGCTTGGTCAGCACATCGCCTTTCGCCACCAGGTTGTACTGCGGCAGCGGTGTTGGCATCAGCAAGGTAGCGTTCCAGCGGGCCATGTCTTTCTTGACGATGGGATGTTGATACACCTTGGTGTAGATTTCAGCCACGCGGGCCAGCGAGACATCCTGCGAGAACGGCAATTCGTTCACCGTGATGGTCGGGTTTTTACCGGCATGATAAAATGCACAGAACTGCGCCATCTCGAATGCACCGAATGAAATACCATCAAGGTTTTCCTTGGCCTTGCTCAAGCCGCCATAGGAAATATTCATTTTGAACTCGCCATTGGTTTTTTGCTCAACCAGTTCGGCCAGTTTCTCTACGTTTTCAGTAAAGGCGCGTCGTTTACCCCACAGTGATACATTCCAGGTGGTGTCGGCCATTACTTCAGGAGCAATAAAAGACAGGGACAGGGCGGAAACAAGCGTGAGCTTTTTGAAGGTGTTCATTCGGTATTCTCCGATGTCGGGCATTATTGTATTTGTATCCTCCGACAAAGCAGTATTCGGGCCAAAATATAAGCTATTGATTTTTATAATATTTTTAATAAACCGATATTCAAATAGGTCAAAAAACTCCTGCCTTTTCTGCATAAAAAGGAATTTTTTTTCTCATTATTCGATCTTTTCAGTCAGCTCCTGCAGCTGTATTTCCCCAATCGCCAGCCAATTCTGTTGCCCGACCGGATTTCAGGCGCTCAACATTCTCCGTGCAACTGCTGCGCGTATAGTGGCAAGGCTGTATACTGTCCGGCCATTTTTTACCGACCAGATCAGTACTTTATTACCTGTAACTGGCGGGTAAATCCCACAACATGTGACAACAGGACGCTCCATGGCCAAACGTACTGCATTGTATGCAAAACACCTGGAAGCCAATGCCAAGATGGTAGACTTCGCCGGGTGGGAAATGCCGATTCACTATGGTTCCCAGATCGTCGAACACAAGGCCGTTCGCGAACACGCTGGTATGTTTGATGTATCGCATATGACTATTGTTGATCTGTCTGGCTCCGACGCCACCGATTACCTGCAAAAACTGCTGGCCAACGATGTCTCGCGCCTGCAGGAAAAAGGCAAGGCACTCTACAGTGGCATGTTGAATCAGGATGGCGGCGTGATCGATGACCTGATCGTCTATAAAGCCGACAGCGGTTATCGTCTGGTGGTCAACTCCGCTACTCGCGCCAAGGATCTGGAGTGGATGGAAAAAAACCTGCATGGTTTTTCCAATATCTGCCTTACCGAACGCCCGGAACTGGCCATGCTCGCCATCCAGGGGCCACAAGCCATCGCCAAGGTCAAGCTGGTCAAACCGGAAGCAGCCACCGCCATTGATGGCCTGAAAGTCTTCCAGGGCCGGGGGCAGGCCGAATGGTTTTACGCCCGCACCGGTTATACCGGTGAAGACGGTCTCGAAATCATGGTGCCCGACGCCGAAATTGCCGCCTTCTGGCAATCGCTGCTGGAAGCCGATGTCCAACCTTGTGGACTGGGCGCCCGTGACACCCTGCGTCTGGAAGCCGGCATGAACCTGTACGGCAACGACATGAGCGAAACCGTTAGCCCGCTGCAAGCCAATATGGCCTGGACGGTTGCCTGGGAACCGGCCAGCCGCGACTTTATTGGCCGGGCAGCGCTGGAAGCTGAAAAAGCCGCAGGCGTACCCACCAAGCTGGTTGGCCTGATTCTGGAAGGTCGCGGCATTATGCGTTCGCACCAGAAAGTGATTGTCGACCTTGGCGCAGACGGTCAGGGCGAAGGCGAAATCACCTCCGGTACCTTCTCACCAACGCTGGAATGCTCCATCGCCATGGCCCGGGTGCCGAAAGCCACCGGCGATCATTGCCTGGTAGACATTCGAGGCAAGCAGGTCCCCGCCAAAGTCGTTAAGCTGCCCTTTGTACGTAACGGCAAAAAAGTCTGCGAATAAAGACTAACGTCTGACGGGAGCATTGCCCCAGGCAATTCTCCCGACGACAATACGCAGTAAACTATCTACCTGATGATTTTTTAACAACTCACTCACTGGCGTTGCAACAGTACGGTCAACCGCCCGCGTTATCCTTTTATGGACGGGCAAAACGGCGAGTCGGACACGGTTTACACCAGTAACCGTTATCGGCTCTCACGTTTTAGCGCCACACTGGCAATGCCGAAGCCTGGAGAAAACCAATGGCCAATGTACCCTCAGATCTGAAATACGTCGCTTCTCACGAATGGGTGCGCATCGAAGCCGACGGCACGGTGACCATCGGCATTACCGACTTTGCCCAGGAAGCACTGGGTGACGTGGTATTTGTTGAATTACCCGAAGTGGATGCCGAATTCGATGCCGATGCCGAATGCGCAGTGGTCGAGTCTGTCAAGGCCGCCTCCGATATCTATGCACCACTGGCCGGTAAAATCATCGCCGTTAACGAAGACCTGGTCGATGCGCCGGAAAAAGCCAACGAAGACCCATACGGTGAAGCCTGGTTCTTCAAAATGGAACTGGCCAACGCCGCTGACCTCGATGGCCTGATGGACGCCGCGGCCTACACCGCCGCATGCGAAAGCTGAGCTGTGGCTGTGATAGTGCATTAACCGGTGCAACAGGGTAACGCGGGCTTGCGACCCTGCTGCACCATTAACATCTCTTGCGGGATACCGATTCAGACCGCCAGATGACGATCGATCGATACAGTCTGTTTTGCTGTATCCATACCGATCGGTCGCCTGCGGCCTCTGCCAATCGACACATAAATACAAGGTATGCATCGGATGTATGAGCACATAGCGTGACTTATACACCCGGCTGACACGCCAGACGAACCTCTGACCCTTCAGGGGTTCTTTGCTTTTACTGAGGGTAACTTCTCAATGACACAAACTCTGTCACTGCAACAGCTGGAACAACACGACGCTTTTGTCGGTCGCCATATCGCCTCCAACGGCACCGGCCCGGATCAATCAGAAGCCGCCGCCATGCTTGCCGCTGTAAACGCCGACTCCATTGATGCACTTACGGCTGAAATTGTCCCGGCCGACATTCTGCGCCCCCCCTTTCTGGACATCGCCCCCAGCAAGACAGAGTTTGAAGCGCTGAACTACCTGCGCCGTCTCGCCACCCAGAACAAGGTCTTCAAAAGCTACATCGGGCTGGGCTATCACGACACCCTGATGCCGCCAGTGATTCTGCGCAACGTGCTGGAAAACCCAGGCTGGTACACCGCCTACACCCCCTATCAGCCCGAAATAGCCCAGGGTCGCCTCGAAGCGCTGCTGAACTTCCAGCAAATGATCATCGATATGACCGGCATGGAACTGGCCAACGCCTCCCTGCTGGATGAAGGCACCGCCGCCGCCGAAGCCATGGCCATGTCCAAACGCTCGGTCAAGAAAAACAAATCCAACACCTTCTTTATTGATGAAAACTGCCTGCCACAGACCATCGACGTAGTCAAAACCCGCGCCGCCGCCTTTGGCTGGGATATTCTGGTTGGCCCCGCCGACGATGCCGCCAGCGCCGACGTTTTTGGTGCCCTGTTCCAATACCCCGGCAAACAGGGTGACGTGCGTGACTTCACCACCATCATCGATGCTCTGCATGCCAATCACGCCATGGCCACCGTGGCAACCGACCTGATGGCATTGGTGGCGCTGAAAGCTCCCGGCGAAATGGGAGCCGACATTGTCCTCGGTAACGCCCAGCACTTTGGTGTACCCATGGGTTTTGGTGGCCCACACGCAGCATTTTTTGCCACCCGTGATGCCTTCAAGCGCTCCATTCCTGGCCGGATTATTGGCGTCTCTATCGATGCCCAGGGCAAACCGGCATTACGTATGGCCTTGCAAACCCGCGAGCAACATATTCGCCGCGAAAAAGCCAACTCCAATATCTGTACCGCCCAGGTCTTACTGGCTAACCTGTCGTCGTTCTACGCGGTTTATCACGGTCCCAAAGGCCTGAAAACCATCGCTGCCCGTATCCACCGGCTAACCGATATCCTTGCCGCCGGACTGACTTCAGACGCCGCTCAAACCGCTGGGGTCACACTTGCCAGCAGCAGCTGGTTCGACACTCTGACCCTGCGTGTCAACGACCGCGCCGCCGTACTGGCCCGCGCCGAAGCCGCACAACTCAACCTCCGTGACGACGCAGCACTGGGATTAACCCGTGCCGGTCAGCCAGCCGATACACTGGGCGTCACCATCAGCGAAAAAACCAGCGCTGCCGACATCGAACAGCTGTTCGACGTTATTCTCGGCAGCCAAAATCACGGCCTGGATGTATACGCCCTCGATGCCGACATTGTCGCCAGCGCCGCTCAAGGCCGCTCATCCATTCCGGCCGAGCTGACCCGGACCAGCGACTTCCTGACGCATCCGACCTTCAACCAGTACCACAGCGAACACGACATGCTGCGCTACCTGAAGCGGCTGGAGTCCAAGGATCTGGCCATGAACCACAGCATGATCACCCTCGGCTCCTGCACCATGAAGCTCAACGCCACCACCGAAATGATCCCGGTGACCTGGCCAGAATTCGCCAATATCCACCCCTTCGCGCCAGCTTCCCAAACCCAGGGCTATGAAGCCATGATTGGCGAACTGGACGACTACCTCAAAGCCATTACCGGCTTTGATGCCATCTGCATGCAGCCCAACTCCGGTGCCCAAGGTGAATACACCGGCTTGCTGGCCATCCGCAAATACCACGAAAGCCGCGGCGACGGGCATCGTAACGTTTGCCTGATTCCACGCTCGGCCCACGGCACCAACCCCGCCTCCGCCCAAATGGCGGGTATGCGTGTGGTTGTGACCAACTGCGACGACCAGGGCAACGTTGACTTCGACGATCTCAAAGCCAAAGCCGAAGAGCTAAAAGACCAGCTCTCCTGTCTGATGCTGACCTATCCATCGACCCACGGAATTTACGAGCAGGGCGTCAAGGAAATTTGCGCACTGATCCACGCCAACGGCGGCATGGTCTACATGGACGGCGCCAACCTCAACGCCCAAGTCGGCATCACCCAGCCCGCCTTTATCGGCGCTGACGTCACCCATATGAACCTGCATAAAACCTTCGCCATTCCACACGGTGGCGGTGGCCCTGGCATGGGCCCGATTGGCGTGACCGCGGCACTGGCACCCTTTGTGGCCAACCATACCGTACGGCCGATAGACAACGCTGCTCAAGGTAATGGCGCGGTTTCTTCCGCTCCTTATGGCTCCTCCAGCATCCTGCCTATCAGCTGGATGTATATCACCCTGATGGGCGGTGACGGCCTGCGTCTGGCGACCCAGAACGCCCTGCTGAAAGCCAACTACCTCGCCCAGCGCCTGAGTGACCACTACCCGATTCTGTACTCCGGCCAGAACGGCCGCGTCGCCCATGAATGCATCGTTGACCTGCGCCCGATCAAGGCCGCCAGCGGCATCACCGAAGTCGATATCGCCAAACGCCTGATGGACTACGGCTTCCACGCCCCCACCATGTCATTCCCGGTGGCTGGTACCTTTATGATCGAACCGACGGAATCCGAGTCCAAGGCCGAAATCGACCGCTTCGCCGATGCCATGATCGCCATTAAAGCTGAAATCGACGCCATTCAACGGGGCGAACTCGACGCCGACAACAACCCGCTGAAAAACGCCCCGCACACCGCCGAAATCGTCACGATTGGAGACTGGGATCGCCCCTACAGCCGTGAACAGGCGGTGTACCCTACCCACCAGCTCGGCGCGCATAAATTCTGGCCGTCTGTTGGCCGGATAGATGATGTGTATGGTGATCGCAACCTGATTTGTTCTTGTCCGGCGATTGAACACTATGAGGATTGATTCGTAGTAAACGCAGCCACCACCGGTAGGAGCTAACTGGCTGCTGCCTATTCAGAAATCAACACTGTAAAAATACCAAAGCCCGCAAACGCAGGCTTTGGTATTTCCATTAATTCAATAAAGCCTATATTTTCATCACTTCTGTGATCAGCATATCATCACAGAACGATGGTGCACTTAGAATGGCGTCAACTCTAGATACATTTTTTCTTACAGGGTGTACAACCTGATTATAGACTCGAACAAACCCATTTTTCTCCATAACGTCAATTACAGGAGAGATAAATGAGGCTACCTCAGGTTTTGTAACCCCTTGCATCAAAGCTGACATTTTCCTACCAGCTCCAGCCTGACGATAAAGTTTTCGGAGTATTGTAAGAAGCGCTTTCATTCGTGTATCAAGATCAGAATTCAAGACTGTACTATTAGTTGATAGTTCATCAAAATTTTCAATTTCATTAGAATCGCCAAACATAAATATAAAGAGAGCGGACTCGTCAGTAACACCTTTTATACGATTTATAATACAACCCCTAAACTGGACAGAGGACTGCTTATTACCCCCCCTATATTGACTACAGGGTCACTTCCATAATATTGAGGCTAGTCCCTCCCCAGGGCGTAGTCCCAAAACAGCTTTGGCAATCCAGCGAAAATCCTCTTCAAACTTCATATTCTGCCGATATTTACAGACATAAATAATAATCCATTTATAATAAAAATTATCAAGCCACTACAGTTTCTTGCTCACGCGCAACTGCCAAACTTTCTCGATATTCAGCTGCCTCAGCTTTCATAGTCCAGTGAATATCCGCTACACCAAGCTGTTCTACAGCCTGGCGAATAACAGGTAGGCTTACTCCAAAAAATTCTTTCCTAGGATTTACTTTATTCACAGAATCCTGATGAAATTGACGGTGTAATTGTTTTTCCAATGATGGTGCGTCTTCACTAAAGATCATCGCGTGCACATCAAAATTAAATGGCACAGACGCATCACCAAGTTCCTTCACTCTATCCAACGGTTCCAATCGGCGAGTCATCCCGATTTTATATACGTGTTCACCGAAACTGCCGATATTGGAAATGACATACACATGACCACGGCGGGTTTGCTCAGCCATTGAGATAGCACGCTGCCCTCGAGATTCGGCCTCACTCAATTTACCTTGCAGTTCTGCCAGTTTGGCTTCGTACTCGGCCTTTTGATCATCATTAGCCGCATCCAGCTGCTCCCGTGCGGTTTTGAGAGCCTTGGCCAACAATTTTTCTTCTTTCTCCGCTTCTTTAATGGCCTTTTCCATTTCCCGACGTGCTTTTTCTTCTTCTCGGATCTGCTCTCGAATGACCTTTTGCTCTTCCCGTTCTTTTAATTTCAATTCCTGGACGGAAACAGCCCACCGCAGTTCTTCAAGTCGGCTATTTAAATAGGCCCCCTGAATACGGGCATTACGAAAGGCTTCTCCATGCCGGTTAACCAACGCATAAGAGTCCTTGATTTCTTGCTCCAATTTACCGTAATTATCGTGTTTTACTTTAGAAAGAACTGTATCGACTTTGCCATTAAATGCATCCAGTACAAACAATATAGCGGTAGTTCGACGATTAGCTTCTGCGTAATCACAGGTTGCCGCTTGCTGCTCTTTAATCAGCATTTTGATGTTGGCACGGGCCTCCTTGAGCTGTTCGCCTGCTTCCTTATGCCCAAACTCTTCGGCAAGATCATCCAGCACACTATGATTGGGAATGATGTAATCGTCGCTGTAACCCTCAATCTGATTACGCATTGCTCTGATGGCAGATTTGTAGCTATCGGCTTTTTCTTTGGCTTCCAATGCATTACCGGCAATACGCTCTGCTTCGACTCTGGCTTTGTCTAGTAATGAATCTGCCTGATCTTTAGCTCGCTGGATAATAACATCACGAGTTGACTCAACACTTTTTTCCAGCTCATCAACTTTACGTTTTTGAGACGCCGCATCATCGAGAATAGCTTTGGCTTCTGCTTCCACATCGATAACCAACCCATATTTTTCTCGCAGTGTATTGGCTTCGGCTAGTGCGCTATCACGCTCTTGCCGCATTTTCTGTCGTCGCACACGGGCGATATATGCTATGGCAAAAGCAATAACAAGGGGGATGATAACCAGAGCCAGAATGACCAGGTTAATATTCAAATTAGAGTCCGTTTCCATCAGTGCGTCCTTTATTTTAAGCTGTTGAGCTTCTGAGATTACCTCAGAAAAAAGGATGATCCAACGAAAAGAGCAGGAAAGCTTTCTAATATAATTTCTGACTTGTGATGCAGAGACGATCAGGCATGCGGAAAAATGCGAAGAATGGATTGGTTTTACAAAGCGCTGTTTCGGAGTAAACCATCGTTATTCCGGACGCGCTCCGACCGAACAGACGCCCTCCGTGGCTGTCCGTCAGATTCAGATGCAATACGCCTGTAACGGCGGGAAGCCGTTAAATTCCACCGCGCTGTAGGTGGTGGTGTAAGCCCCGGTAGAAAACCAGTACATACGATCCCCCATCGCCAGATTCAGCGGCAGTTGATATTTGTAATCTTCATACAAGATATCAGCGCTATCGCAGGTTGGCCCGGCAATCACGCACTCTTCTGCTTCGCCTTTTTTCTCAACATACAGGGGGTACTTGATCGCTTCATCCATGGTTTCAATAAACCCACCAAATTTACCAATGTCGGTGTACACCCATCGGTGTAACCCAAATCGGGTCTTGCGGCTGATCAGCACCACTTCACTGACCAACACCCCCGCATTGGCTGCCAGCGAACGACCCGGTTCCAGGATCACTTCCGGAAAATCATCACCAAAATCTTCTCGCAGATAGCGGGTAATTTCTTCGGCGTAGGTTTCCAGATCGTTGGTGCGGCTAATATAGTTGGCCGGAAAACCGCCCCCCAGGTTGATCATTTGCAGCTTGATGCCATCTTCTTCTTGCAGTCGTTCGAAGATCCATTTCACTTTCGCGATGGCGGAGTCCCAAACACCGATTTCACGCTGCTGGGACCCCACATGGAAGGAAATACCATACGGCACCAACCCCAGATCACGCGCCAGAATACACAGATCCAACGCCATATCGGTCTGACAGCCAAATTTGCGCGACAACGGCCAATCGGCGGTTTGGGCGCCCTCGGTCAGAATACGAATAAACACCCGGGCACCGGGAGCCGCACGGGCGATATTACGCAGGTCGGCTTCGCTGTCGGAGGCAAACAGAGTGACACCCTTGTCAAAAAAGTAGCGGATATCAGCCGCTTTTTTGATGGTATTACCAAAACTCACCCGATCACCAGACACACCCAATGCCAACACCTTGTCCAGCTCGTACCGTGATGCCACATCAAAATTACAACCACGTTGCTGCAATATCGCCAGCAATTCCGGGGCCGGGTTGGCTTTCACGGCATAGTAGGTTTTGGCGTACGGAAAACAGTCCAGCAAGGAATCCAGTTGCCGGGCAAACAGCTGTGTATCAATCACCAGGCAAGGGGTTTCCTGTTGATCGGCAAAGGCTTTGATGCGCGCAAAGGTATCGGCGTCGTAGTAATCTTCTGGTTGAGTGAGCATCTGGCTCGTTGTCTCCTCGAATAAGATCCGTCAGCGTGGGTGCTGATTGGGAGGCGCAAAGATAGGGTTATTTACGAGAAGTAAAAGCGCTATTTTTTTCTCTTTACGATCACAGAATATGATCAACATCGGCAGCCGCAAGCAATCACCCAAACCTTGATCCAGATCGTCTCAATACTGCCGTATCAGTGGCAGATGATGCTATAAAACCCATCGATTACTATTTCCTCCTGACCCGCTTAACCCAAAGGACGCCTTATGAGCTGGAATGATTTGTATATGGAAAAACGCCTGACGCCATCACAGGCTGCGGAGCGACTGAGTGATTGCCACAACCTGATTCTCGGTATGGGAGTCGCCATGCCACCAGCGCTGATTACGGCGATTGCGGATGCCTATAAAAACGATGCCCTGCCTGCACTTAACATTTATTACATGCACGGCTCCGCAACGTTGCAAGAACAACTGCTGACCCCTGCCATGCGGGGTAAATTTACACCTCGTTGCCTGTTTCTGAGCAGTTATGACCGTCTGGCTGTCAAGAACAATGCCGACCACCCCTGGATCGAGTTTGTCCCTTCGTCGTTTCACCAGGTAGGCCGGATGTTGACCGAAAACATCAGCCCGGATTGTCTGATGGTGACAGTGTCGCCGATGGATAAACACGGCTATTTCAGCCTCGGCACCAACGCCGATTACAGCGCCACGGTGATCCGCAAAGCCCGCAAGGTGATTGTCGAAGTCAATCACCATATGCCGCGTACCTTTGGTGAATGTTCGGTGCATATTTCAGAAGTTGAAGCGCTGATCGAAGCCGATGTGCCACTCACCGAGCTGCCAGACGCAGCCGCATCCGATGTCGACTGGGCCATTGCCCGTCAGGTCGCGGAGCGGATTGATAACGGCGACACGCTGCAAATGGGCGTTGGTGGTGTACCCAATGCGGTCTTGTCCATGCTGGAGCACCACCAGAACCTGGGGTTGCATTCGGAGTTGTTTTCTCCGGCCATGGTCAAGCTGATCAAGTGTGGTGCCCTGAATGGACGCCTCAAGCGTGTCATGCAGCACAAACACGTCTTTACTCTGGCACTGGGCGATCGGGCGATGTTTGATTTTATGGACGATAACCCGTCGATCGTGGGCTTCCCGGCTTCCTGGGTAAACAATCCCAGCGTGATCCGGGAAAACCCCAATATTGTCTCGGTCAACTCCGCCATTGAGGTGGATATCACTGGCCAGATCAACGCCGAGCAGATTCTTGGCCATCCGTTCTCGGGCACCGGCGGCCAGCTGGACTTTGTTCGTGGGGCTTACGGTTCCAAAGGTGGCCGTTCGTTTGTCGCCCTGCACTCCACCGCCAAGCACGACAACCTGAGCCGGATTGTGCCGCAGTTGACCGGCGGCACTGTGACCGATACCCGGATGGATGCCCATTATATCGTCACCGAATACGGCAATGTCTGCCTGAAAGGCATGTCGATCCCGCAACGGGTAAAAGCGTTGATTGGTATCGCCCATCCCAAGTTCCGTGAGGAGCTGACACAGCAAGCCATCCAGCTGGGATACTGTCACTGACCCCAGTCCGCCGTGCGGCGCCCACACGCATGGCCAGTCTGTTCGAACAGGGCAATCCATCGAACAGACTTATCAAGGTCACGTCTCTGGTTTAAGGTAGCGGCTTTCGTGAATCAGGCCATTGGGCCAAACCCGCCTTCCTGATTCACTCTGCCTGACGAGTGTCCGAGCTTTTATCCTATGCTGAATTTTTTCGAACGATTGGTTAACCCTTTCCCACCTGAGCAACCGGAACAGCCCCCCAAAGGCCTGTATGCCTTTTGTCGCCATTACAGTCATGGAGTTGAGATTCCACTGGTCTGCATGTCATTGCTAACGGCGCTGGCAGCGATTCTGGAGGTATCCCTGTTTGGCTTTATGGGTAATCTGGTTGACTGGTTATCGGAAAAAAATCCCGATACCTTTTTGCAGGAAGAATACGCCAGCCTGATCGGCATGGCGCTGGTGATTCTGGTGCTGATGCCATTAACCAGCTTTCTGCATTCGGCGCTGGTGCACCAGACCCTGATGGGCAACTACCCGATGAAAATTCGCTGGCTGGCACACCGTTATCTGTTGCGCCAGAGTCTGGCTTTTTATCAGGATGACTTTGCCGGACGTGTCGCCACCAAGGTGATGCAATCGGCCCTCGCCGTGCGCGAAACCGTCATGAAACTGCTGGATGTACTGGTCTATATCCTGGTGTATTTCACCGCCATTATTGTGATGGTCGCGGCAGCCGACTGGCGGCTGATACTGCCGATGCTGGGCTGGCTGCTGGCCTATGTGCTGATCCAGATCTATTTTGTACCACGACTCAAACGGGTTTCGGCGGCACAAGCCGATGCCCGCTCACAAATGACCGGCCGCATCGTCGACAGCTACACCAATATCCAGACCGTCAAACTGTTTTCCCACAGCCAGCGTGAAACCGCCTACGCCCGTGAATCAATGACTGGATTTATGGACTCGGTACACCAGCAAATGCGACTCGGCACCGGTCTGAATGTCGCCGTGCAATCCATCAACTACTTGCTGGTATTTACCATAGCAGCCCTGTCGATCTGGCTCTGGATGGAGCACGCCATCAGTGTCGGCGCCATTGCCATTGCGGTCAGCCTGGCCTTGCGTATCAACGGCATGTCGCAGTGGATTATGTGGGAAGTCGGCACCCTGTTTGAAAACCTGGGCACCGTCTCCGATGGCATCAATACCTTGTCGACACCATTGAGTGTGCTGGACAAACCGGACGCCCAGGCACTGACCGTCCAACGTGGAGAAATCACGCTGGACAAGGTCAACTTCCGGTATCAGGGCATCGACTCCGACACCCACCGGCAGATTTTCAGTGATCTGGATATTCACATCCAGCCAGGTGAAAAAATTGGTCTGGTCGGCCGCTCAGGGGCGGGCAAGTCCACCCTGATCAACCTGTTGTTACGGTTTTACGATATCGACAGTGGCACCATTCGTATCGACGGCCAGAACATTGCCGACGTTACCCAGGACAGCCTGCGCGCCAATATCGGCATGATCACTCAGGATACCTCGTTGTTACACCGCAGCGTGCGTGACAATATTCTGTATGGTCGCCCGGATGCCAGCGAAGCAGATATGATAGAAGCGGCCCGCAAAGCCGAAGCCCTCGACTTTATTCACGGCCTGCACGACCCTTATGGCAACAAGGGGTTTGATGCCCAGGTCGGTGAACGTGGTGTCAAACTGTCGGGTGGCCAGCGCCAGCGGATCGCCATCGCCCGGGTGTTGTTGAAAGATGCGCCGATCCTGATGATGGACGAAGCAACTTCGGCACTGGATTCTGAAGTCGAAGCGGCGATTCAGGCCAGCCTCTACAAACTGATGGAAAACAAGACAGTGATCGCCATTGCCCACCGGCTATCAACCATTGCCGCCATGGATCGCCTGCTGGTAATGGATCAAGGCCGTATTGTCGAACAAGGGTCTCATCAGCAACTGCTGGCTCAGGGCGGAATTTACGCCCAGCTCTGGGCCCATCAGACCGGTGGATTTATTGGCGAAGACTGAGCCTCTCTGCCATGCCATGCCGGTAATCAAGCAGCACAGTCCTACTGATCTCAGCGCCGCGGCTCAAAGGGTCGTGGCTCTTTCGAGCCTTTATTCAGGCCATTCTTCATCGCTATTTGCTGGTTTTTACGCCCCAGCAAGCCGTATTGCAGCCAACGCTCCAGTCGTAACGCCGACCATTCACCTCGCTTCCAGCCTTGATTAAACAGCCGCTTGGTCGCCACAATCGCGTCCGGAGACCGCTGGGCCAACTTCTGGGCCAGGGCCATGGCGGCATCCATCGGCGTCTCACTCACTTGCGTTACCAGTCCATATGACTGCGCTTCCGCAGCATCGAACACCCGTCCAGTCATGGTCAGTTCTTTGGCAATATCCTGACGTGTGAGATTGGTCAGGCTGGTCAGAATACTCATATCCGGTATCAACCCCCATTTCATTTCCATAATGGAAAAACGGGTTTGCACATCGGCAAAACGAAAGTCAGCCGCCAGCGCCATCTGCAAGCCACCACCAAAACAGTTGCCGTGCACCACCGCAATCACGGGCACCGGTAAGTCTCGCCAACACATGGCAATTTGCTGGGCCAGATTGGTTTTGCTCCAGGGCCATTTCAGCAGCAGATTGGGAATCATCCAGCGGTCCTTGCTGACCGCCGAAAAATCCAGCCCGGCGCAAAACGAATCGCCTTTGGCGGCCAATATCACCACCCGGATCGAACGATCCCGACGAATATCACGGGCACACTGAATCAACTGTTGGAACATGGGCCGATCCAGCCCGTTCAGTTTATCCGGCCGGTTCAGATACACCACGGCGATGTGCTGACTCACCTCCCAGGTCACACGCGGCGCAGAGGGTGAGCTAGTCGATGGGGAGGAAGAAGTCATGGCATGCAGTTCCGGCAGAAAGAGTGCCATCATGCTTCCACAAGAGGGTAACGGCGGCTATGACCAGAGAGGACAAAAACCGTCCTCTATCGTACAAAACCGGAAGCAATGTCTCGTTATGGAGATACCAGCAGCCCACTGCTGGCCAGAGACTCAGCTCGGCCGCGGTGCCCGTGGTGTACGAGGTCGATTCTCTCTGGGCTTGGCTTCGTTCACCCGTAAAACCCGACCATTCAAATCGGTGTTATTCAAGGCTTCAATAGCGCTGCTGGCGTCACTGCTGCTGGCCATTTCGACAAAACCGAATCCTTTGGAGCGATTGGTTTCACGGTCGATGACTACCGTTGCCCGCTCTACCTCGCCAAAGCGGGAAAACAGCTCGTGCAGTTCATCCTGGGTTGTGGAGTAAGGCAAGTTGCCAACATAGATATTCATACGTCATTCCAGTCAACAGGGTTGTCCATGGTTTATTCCGCATCGTTTCACGGCACGGCCCACATCATCATTTGCAGGTGATATACCAGCCTGCTTCGTCTCTGTAGTCAGGCAGATTATTAAGCCGTTATAGCAAAGTCAAAGATGTTTTTATGACAATTGATCAACCCATGCGAAGAGGCAATCATGGGCATAATTGGCACCCGTCAACACCACCACACAACCCCGCTCGGGATGGATTTTGCTTGTCTATCCTCCGGCCCGACATCAACGCCTGCCGCCCTGTCAACCAGCCGTTTATAGCCCGGTTCCCCGGAATCAGCGCCAACCCTGGGTGTTACTGCTGACCAGCTCCACCATCATCTGAATATGATCGTCACGATCGTTCAGACAAGGGATGTAATGAAAATCGCTGCCACCCGACGCCAGATACAACTCACGGTTTTCAACATCCAGTTCTTCCAGGGTTTCCAGACAATCAACGGCAAAGGCTGGACTGATAATATCCACCCGTCCGGCCTTTTCTGCGCCCCACGCCTTGAGCGTATGGTCAGTGTAAGGCTTGACCCACTCTTCCCGACCAAAGCGCGACTGAAAAGAACAGATCCATTGCTCTGGCGACAGCTTTAATGCGTCTGCCAGCAAGTGAGCCGTTTCCCGACACTGTGCCGGATAAGGATCTCCCTTATCTTCATAACGCTGCGGAATACCGTGAAACGACATCATCAAGCGGTCGCCCCGCCCATGTTCCTGCCAATAATCCCGCACCGACTGGGCCAGCGCCTGGATATACAAAGGATGATTGTAGTAACTATTGATCCAGCGCATGCCAGGCAGATGCGGGCAGCGTTTTAACCCTTTGGCCAACCGATCAAGAACCGCCGCCGTTGTGGATGAGGAATATTGTGGATAAAGCGGCAGCACCAGCATATTGCTGACACCATCCTGACGCAGGCTTCTGCCAGCCTGTTCCATATCCGGCTGGCCATAGGTCATGGCGAGGGCAACCGGAATATCGCAGCCATAGTGCTGGCTCAGTGCTTCTTTTAATGCCTGCTGCTGTAACAGGGAAAAGTGCATCAATGGTGAACCGTCTTCACGCCAGACCGAAGCATAGGCCCTGGCTACCCGGGCAGGACGAATACGCAAAATCACGCCATGTAAAATCAGCCACCACAATGGCCGCGCAACATCCACCACCCGAGGGTCCCACAGAAATTCCGCCAGATACTTGCGCACCGCCCCAGCGGTTGGGGCCTCTGGTGTCCCAAGATTGACCAACAGCACCCCGAACGGTGGTTGATTGGATGACATGAATGCTCCTTAGCAGCCGCTTGTATAAGTTTTGCGTAAGTTTACCCAGCTCCCTTTTAAAGGTCATTAAAAGTCTGACAATCGCTCACTTTCGATACAGAGCTGTTAGCCAAACATGAAGTGGCTTATAAACGAACAAAGGGGCTGAACCCCAAGTACTGATCTGGCGATATTCGAAACTGGGAAGCCGTCGGATCCGTCTCGCTCAATCCTGGAAAACTGCAGGAGATTGAGTTCAATAAACAGACTGCTTAAACGCAGCTATGTGGGCAACTGGGTTGAAAACTACCACGCATTTTACAGCCATCAATGGCAAAGAGTTCATGGCTTGGGGCTGGCTGCTGACAAAATAAGCAAAGGTAGTGAAGTGCGGCACGGTATCGCAGGACAGGGCTTTAAAGAGGATATTAGTTTCGCAGCACCACTGAATCTCACGGCTGGAAGTGATGCCTTTGGAATAAGCAAACAGGCTGATTTTTAGCAAAATGGCTGGATCGTAGGCTGGGCGGCCTTCTTGGTCATTTTTGTAGGGCTGATGAAAAACTGACAGATCCAGCTTTTCAGCCTCTTTATAAAAAACAGGGGTAATGCAGAGCGTGCTCAAAAGTACCGGGCTGTAACTGATCCAGGTAATTAATGACCACCATCGACGTTTGGTTGTAGTCGTAGTGCTTGAATCGGGCCATCACCGCCTCCTGCGCTTCAAAACCCGATCAGATCATAGTTCGGGAGGTTTTTCTACAGCCTGAACGCCCGCATTTGCGGCTGGTTTGGCGCGCAGCGGAAAACCAGTCCGACAACATGCGTTTGTTAGATTTTTTGGCCATTATAGGCACCTAGAATTTGATCTGTCATGGCTCGTGATTTTAGTGCTTGTTTATCTTCAACATCTGAGCCAGAAACCTCAATAATTTTAACCGCTTCCAAAAATATACTAGGAAAAATGTTTTCGTCATTTAGCTTATCAATAATAGGATTGCAAAAGCGCTCACATTTCTTCTGACTATTTAAGGGCGGAAACTGCTCTGCACTGCCAATCATAGGGACAAGCATTAGAATGTAAAAGCGAACCTTTCTGTATTTTTTATCAATGGTTCCATTAAGAAAAAGAGAGTCTAGTCTATAAAAAGCCAGGCCAGCCATATAGTAAGGAGAAAATTGATGATCTTCTTCAAACAAATTTGAACCCGAATCACCCATTGTTTTCACTAGCGTACCTAAATATGTGGTAACCATGTGAGGATTCTTATTAAACATTGCTGAGTAAGACTTAATTTGGTTTGCGATGGTAATTACTTTTCTTTTAACAACATTTCTATCTGAATTATATTCCTTTGCCCTTCTTTCGTAAAACAGCTTGCCCTCTCCATTTATCGAAGAGTAATAATGCTGTAGATTCTTTTGAAAATCAGACATGGCCGCTAGCTGCTCCTTTTTAATAGCTGTCTGATTGTTTGTAGACACAGTAATCTCGGACTTCACATCTTCATCAATTGTTACTATTAGCCGCAATGGAATACTGATATCACTAATACCTTCATTATTACGATTTTCATATAGAACGTTACTTGTTTGACATCCATTAACAATTTGATAATCGGTAATTGTGAATGAATTTACTGATGTTTTAATCGAGTCCGCAACAATAGTCACTCCATTATTGAGTACACTAAAGAGATCTGGTGATCCACTATTTAGTGTTTCATTAATATTGTTATTCACTAGGTTTCCAATTCCTTGAAAATCTCGAACATTGTCATCGAAGATGCTTTGTATGTTTCCATTATCATCTATAAGCAGTTTTCTAAACTCAGAAAAAGGAAGAACCCCGTAATATGCTTGATCAATCCCTTCTATTTCAGGAAGAGCTACTTTGTTTGAAAAAGTAAACTTAGACGTAATCGGATTTTTTGTCCTTCGATAAAGTTTACCGAGTTCATTAGCACCAAAGACCTTTGCATCGACAGACTCAAACAGGTTATAGCTTTCTAGGTCTTTAACTGAGGATTCGACTACAGCGGAAATATTTTGATCCTCGTTTACAACGCCAGTTGTCAGATAGAATGTTTTACATTTTGGGTTATCTTTAAAATCTGAAGCATTATCAAGCAAGTGTTCAGAAATCTCGGAGAACTTCTTAATATCGCCATTCCTAGCCAGTTTTGGTTCTTCCGCAAAGAAGTCACTAACTCCGAAATAAAAGGCATGCATTTCTTTTGTATCAAAATTAGACGATGTTTTTGCTTGAACAAAAATATATGTGACTTCCAAATATCCATTTGCTTCCAATAAATTATCAATTTCGTCAGTATCTTCTACTAGGTGGCCATTGACGATAATGGCAATACCATCAATACCTGTATCTGCACCTGCTCCGACGGTGATATTTTTCACGTCAAAGGTTTTATTGTACTCATTGGCAAGCACAGAGTAGTTACAGAATAATTCAAAGTCCGAGGGCTCGTCACCTGATTCCATCTCTTGAGCCTCAAGAAAGTCTTGTAGAAGCTTCTTAGTAATTCTGTCCATAATTTTCCTTTTTAGAATCTGTGAGCAACTTTGTATCGGAATCTAACGCCGAAGCACAGCGGCGACCTTGGAGTGGCGACGAAGGAGCCACGTAAAGGGCGTCCGGCGGCCATCGGCCGCGAACTGCTGCGCCTTGTTAATTGGATACCTCAATGTACCACTTCGGCTTGATACGCCCGAAATCCCGACGAACGTTTGATTTCAGTGCCTTTTTGGAGTCGAGCACCTTTGCCTCGCCATTTTCTCGGACGAACAAAACCCAATGCCAAAAAGGCTTGCCCTGCTCTATTCGCCATTTAATGGCCAGAAGGGCCCTGTCTGGCAACTTCTCCCAAGACTCGAATGGTGTTTCTTTGGGAGACACAGAGATACCGAAATCTCGCAAAAGCGTTCGGACGTACTCCGTGTCGGACCAGAGCGATGTGTCTGACGCATGAATGCCAAGAACGCTGGCTCTCTCTTTGGCCTCAGCATAGCTGAGACCCGCCAGTGCAGCAGATGCTGCAATGCCACAACCGGTCACTTCTTCTTGAACGACAACTTCCATATCTTTACCAATTAACGCCGCTAGCACGCGCGGCTTTGTAGTGAAGGCGAAGCCGCACGAAAAAGCCGTCGCCGTGCCTGGCCTTGTTATGAAATCTACTCGATAGCGATAAAAATCTGAATTTCGCTATCACTTTTATACGACTCAAAGTCCGTGGTGTAAGCGCGGGTATACTCTGGATTGTCTGAGCCAAAGTATTCCCAAATCTTAGACCAAGTGTCTATAACAGTCTGAGGCATACTGCCGTTTCCCTCGAAGACCAAGTATCGGCCACCCTTGATCGTGACAGAATCAACAGCTCCATCGCCTTTGATCATGTCAGAACCTGCCAGCTCTTCAAACTCACCTGTAAAGTCCGACTCGTAGTTACAATAGACGCCCAGAATACTCGCTTCTTTTGATAGTGTTGGCGCAATATCACGATAGAAACGATGCCAAAGCCCCGATATTTTTGATGTATCTGGGCTCATCTCATCAGCGTTCTTGGTGCGGACTTTGATCCCTTTAACGGTTTTTTCATTAATCTGCGTAACGTACACGACTTACTCTCCTATATTTCATAACGAGGCTGTAGAAAAACCTGTTTCTAACCCGTTTTTCCCACCAACAACTCGCTCTCTGTTGTTAATTGTTGATTGCCGGTTTTGCCAGTAATCGCTTGTTTATTCTGTGTTTCCAGCCTTTTTAGGCTTTGGTTGTCTGTAAGCCAAGTATCGTGCTGCTTTCAGTGCCTGTTTAAGGCTGTATTCACTCTGTTTTACTGGCTGAGATGCCCGTATTTTGCCAGTTTTTCTACATTGTGCACGAGGCAATAAAGTTGCCATTGCCCCTGCACTTTGGTTTTGCTTCTCAGGCTGAAGCGGTTCAGTCTTTTGTTGGTGCCGATGTTGCCGAAGACCGGTTCGACAACGGACATCCGGTGGCTGTAGATTTGTTTGCCGTGGGGCTGTCGACGCGATGTTTCATCCAGTCGGTGTAACTCGGTGGCCGTTTGTCATTTAACGGGAAGCTGACTTGGCGGCCTGCACCTTTGCCGTGATTGGCTGCGGAGGGGTTCTTCATGCAACGGTCTTTTTCCTGATGTTCACTGAGGTGATGACGGATCAGGTGTTTGAGTTTCTGGCGTTTCTGTTCCAACTATTTAAAGGTGCCTGACCATTCCTTAGCGGCATTGGAGCGCATTTTACAGCCATCAATGGCAAAGAGTTCATGGCCTAAAAGCCCCTGCTGATCACAGATTAACAGCACCTGTTCAAACAGGTCTTCAATGGCTTTCGGCTAACTACTGACAAAATGAGCAAGGGTGGTGAAGTGCGGCACGGTATCGCAGGACAGGGCTTTAAAGAGGATATTGGTTTCACAGCACCACTGAATCTCACGGCTGGAGGTGATGCCTTTGGAATAAGCAAACAGGATGATTTTTAGCAAAATGGTTGGATCATAAGCCGGACGGCCTTCCGTGTCGTTTTTGTAGGGCTGGTGAAAAGCAGAGAGATCCAGCTTTTCAGCCTCTTTATAAAAAAACAGGGGTAATGCAGGGCATGCTCAAAAGTACCCGACTGCAGCTGATTCTGATAATTGATCCACCACCATCGACGTTTGATTGTAGTCGTAGTGCTTGAATCGAGCCATCACCGCCTCCTGCGTTTCAAAACCCGATCAGACCATAGGTCGGGAGGTTTTTCTACAGCCTGAACGCCGTGCTCACGCACCGGTTTGCAGCCGATTATTAAAGCCTGCCCAGCCAATACTGAGGACGCCGCCGGACATGTGAAACAGCCAGAACCTGAAAGCCGTCAGGCCTTTCTCGGTAAACGATAGAAAGGGGGAATCTGTGAAGGGGCGCTCAACGAATATCTGGCTGCGATTCAACTTGCCAAGCTTTTGGTGGCTCGCCAACTAAAGCGGCCAGGGCCTCAAATTCCTCTATGACGGCACCACCCAATCCCGGAACTTTTGATTCGTAATAACCAACTGTCTCCAGGAACTCGGCTTCCGCTGCCGGGTGAAAAGAATAGTTCATTTGATCAGTGTTCTAGCCTTCCTCATAACATCCTCACCAGACACAGCCTGCACTGTACCAGTGTCCAGCTCTTCGCCTCTGCGTCGAGCCTCAAGCAACCAATCGGATTTGAGTTCGTCTTCTGACGGAGACTCCAGGCTTAACACCAGTCGCTGGATCAACTGGGCTCGCTCTTCTTGCGGGAGGTGTAGCGCCTCGTCTTCAATTTTCTGGAGATTCATAAAATAACCTCTCGTTCACGTATTGCTTGATTTTGACACGGATAGGTAACAGGTGCCACGACTCCGTTTTTACGCTTTAACGAGGCTGTAGAAAAACCTGTTTCTAACCCGTTTTTCCCGCCAACAGCTCGCTCTCTGTTGTTTATTTTCGATTGCCGGTTTTTGTCAGCCATCGTTTGTTTGTTCTATGTTTCCGGCCTTTACGGTGATTGGCTGCGGATGAATTCTTCATGCAGCGGTGCTTTTTGTTGCAGTTCCGGCCTTGCAGCAGCCTGCCTTCAAAATAGGCGATGGGTTGGCCTTGCTCATTGTCTCGTGTACTGCGATGACTGATCTTGTTCCCTGCCGGGCAGATGCCCGTCATATGGATCGGGTCGAAGTTCACCTGTTTCAGGACGGTAAGTAGCATTCCGTAAATCTGTTCACTTGTGTGATTGACCCGACATATTCGCCGATTACAATGGCTGCCAATCTTACCAGGCGCTCGCTGTTCACAAAGGGTATGCGTACAGCAAAGATCGCCTTTTTACAGGAAGCATGCATCATGACCTACTGCGTCGCACTGAAAGTCGAGAACGGACTGGTTTTAACATCCGACTCCCGCACCAATGCCGGTGTTGACCATATCGCCAGCTTCCGCAAATTACATGTTCTCGAAGTACCGGGAGAGCGCGTTATCTTCCTGCAAAGTGCCGGTAATCTGGCCACCACGCAAAGTGTGATTACGCTACTGCAAACTACCATCCGTAACGCTGAGCGCCATGTACTGAATGTCCCGACCATGTTTGACGTTGCCGAACTGGTGGGCAAAACCATCCGCGAAGTGATCAAGCGCGACCAAGGGCAATCACAAGGTGTGGATTTCAGTTGCAGCATGTTGATCAGTGGGCAAATCAAGGGCGAACCCCACCGCCTGTTCCATGTGTACTCACAAGGCAACTTTATTGAAGCCGGGGAAGACACTCCATACTTTCAGGTTGGCGAAAGCAAATACGGCAAGCCGATACTGGACCGCATTATCGACTTCAACACCCCGCTGGATCGCGCCATGTTGTGCAGCCTGATTTCGATGGATTCGACCCTGCGCAGTAATCTGTCGGTCGGTATGCCGCTCGATCTGGTCTGTTATCACGCTGGCAGTGTCAAAAACCCGGGTCTGATCCGGCTGCAGGAAAACGATGAGATGTTCCATCAGGTGCGCCTGGCCTGGTCGGAAGGCATCAAGGAACTGTTTGACAGCTTGCCGCTGCTGACCCGTGACGTCTGTCAGCCGATAGCAGACGAGGCATAAAAAAACCCTCACTGGCTGTGCCAGTGAGGGTTTTCAAATAACCGGAGTCGGCCGATAAGCCGGGTTCTGTCTTGGACAATCATTCATCTAGGCCAGCAATTGCTCACTGGCTCAAGCGACCTACCCGTTCCCAGCGCGGGCCGCGCCTGTAGGGAACCTATTTGGTCTTGCTTCGGGTGGAGTTTACCGTGCCACGAACTGTTACCAGACGCGCGGTGCGCTCTTACCGCACCCTTTCACCCTTACCTGATCCTGCTTTTTACAAGAAAAAGAGGCCATCGGCGGTTTGCTCTCTGCTGCACTGGTCGTAGGCTCACGCCTCCCAGGCGTTACCTGGCACCCTGCCCTTTGAAGCCCGGACTTTCCTCCCCCTGCATGCCGAAACATACAAGCGACGACTGTCTGGCCGACTCCGGCGCGGAGACTATCATAAAAATGTCATACAGCACACCGGCAGAACCGCAGCGCAGCGGTGCTGGTGCTGGCTGTCAGCCAGATCAGGCGTCTTTTCATCAGGCGTCTTTCCAACCCAATGCTTTTTGATACAGCTCTTTTTTATTCTCGCCGGTCAGTTCAGCAATAATAGCGGCGGCTTTTTTTGGTGGCAGCTCGGCCAGCAATAGTTTGAACAGCCGTTCGGTATCGATTTCAGACGCTGGTGATGGTGATTGATTACCGCTGACCATCACCACAAATTCGCCTTTTTGATGATCTTCATGGCTCGATAGCTGGGCATGGATATCCATCAATGTACCGCGATAAAAACTCTCGAAGGTTTTGGTTAATTCCCGCGCAACCACAGCCTCACGCTGATCACCGAGCACTTCGGCCATATCCGCAAGGGTATATAAAATCCGGTGTTTGGCTTCGTAGAAAACCAGAGTACAGGTATCTTGCGACACGGCTCGCAAGCGCTCTTTGCGGCCACTGCTTTTGTGGGGCAAAAAACCTTCAAAGGTAAAGCGGTCGGTGGGTAAACCGGCAGCCGACAGAGCGGTAATAATGGCGCTGGCCCCTGGAATCGGCACCACCTTGTGGCCAGCCTGGCGTAATGCCTGCACCAGAGGATAACCAGGATCAGAAATCAGCGGCGTGCCAGCGTCGGATACCAGAGCCATATCATGGCCCTGGTCCAGGTGATCTTTCACCTGCTGGATACGCTCACGTTCGTTGTGATCGTGTACCGATAACATCGGCTTGCGCAGGCCGAGGTGCTGGAGCAATCTCTGGGTATGTCTGGTATCCTCGCAGGCAATGATATTCACGGCACTCAGCACTTGGCGGGCCCGCTCAGTCAGGTCAGCCAGGTTGCCAATAGGCGTTGCCACGACGTACAGCGTGGCGCTAACAGAATCGGGAAGAGAGCTCATGCGGGGAAATACACCTGGGGGATGGAAATTCTTGGCGACCGCAACAGCGGCTATGCTGTTGGGTCTTGCTGGATGCACTACGACACCTCAAGACACGACTCCGGTAAAGGCCATTCAGCCTGTACAGGTGAGTAATGCCGAGCTGCTGCAACGCGCTGGTACTGCGATTGAAAGGGGCGAGTTTGGCAACGCCAGACAGTATTTGCAACAACTGCAGCAACGGAACCTGACGAACAGCGAGCGTATCGAGCAGTGGTTAGTCGCCACGGTGCTGGCGTTAAAGTCCGGCCAGCCTGACGATGCCGAACAGTCTCTGCAGCAGTTACAGTCCCTTCGAGACCAGGCTACTCCGTCCCAGGATTCCCGTATCAGTTTGTTACGCGCCACACTTTACGGCCAACGTGGTGAGCACTATGCCGCGGTACAAGAGCGAGTGTTTATTGCGCCTCTGCTGCAAGGTTCGTTGGCCAACAGTAACCATGAGGCTATCTGGGGTCAGTTAATGGCCATGTCGGAAGAAGAACTGGCCGACAAGCGCGCAGAAAATACCGGCTCGGTTCTGGGGCAATGGATTGAGCTGGCTCTGCTAAGCCGTCATTCCAGCCTCAGTGTCGACGAGCAACTTGCCTCGCTGGCGCGGTGGCGTCGTCAAAACCCCACCCACCCTGCTGCCCTGCAGTTACCCGGCAGCCTGGCCTACCTGACCCAATTGGCCAACCAACGACCAGAGCGAGTGGCTCTGATGTTACCGTTATCCGGCCCGCTGGCCGCTTCCGGAGAAGCCATTCGGGATGGTTTTCTGGCAGCCTATTATCAGGCCATTGCAACGGAACAGCCGACCCCGGAAGTCACTCTGATCGACAGCCAGGGCGTGGATTCCATCAGCCAGGGATACGCGGAAGCATTAATGAGCGGTGCCCAGTGGGTTGTTGGGCCGGTCAGCAAGCAGGAAGTCGTCGCGCTGGAGCAACGCCAGGATTTGGCCATTCCGACACTGGCACTGAACTACGGTGATCCCGCCGCAGACAACGAAGCCACCACGTCAGCCAACCTGTACCAATTTGGCCTTGCCCCTGAAGATGATGCCATACAGGCCGCAAACCAGGCCTGGGCCGATGGCCACCGCCGGGCGCTGGTGATGATTCCCGAAGGTTCTTGGGGTGAGCGTATCTTTACGGCTTTCCGCGATCACTGGGAAGCCTTGGGCGGCGTACTGGGAGAAACCCGTTTCTATACGCAACAGAACGATTACAACCCGGATATCAAAGCCCTGTTGAACGTGGACGACAGCGTCAACCGTAACCGGAAAATGCGACAGCTGTTACGCCAGACCACTGAATTTGAACCTCGCCGTCGTCAGGATATCGACTGGGTATTCCTGGTAGCTCAACCGCAACAGGCGCGCCAGATCAAACCAACGCTGGCCTTTAACTTTGCCGTTGATTTACCCGTGTACGCCACATCCCACGTATACAGTGGCCATAACGATACCGATCACGACCGTGATCTCGATGGTATCCGTTTTTGCGACTTACCCTGGGTGCTGGAAGGTGGCCCGCTATATGATCAGGTCGAGCAAAACAGCGACAATGGCCAGGGCCCTTACCTGCGCTTGTACGCGCTGGGCGTCGATGCCTATCGCCTGTTACCGCGTCTGCCACAGCTGCAGGCTTTCCCGAACAGCCGTCTGGAAGGTGAAACCGGTGTCATACAGCTGGATGCCGAACGCCGCGTTCATCGCCAGAGCGTTTGTGCCATATTCCGTGATGGCCGTCCGGTACTGCTGAGTCAGGAATAACCGGGTGGTTCGATGACCTCGCAACGGCTATCCCGTCGTGCCCAGGGCCAACAGATAGAAGACGCTGCAGAGCAGTTCTTGTTGGCTCAGGGACTCACACTTGAAGCCCGTAACTATTACACCCGTCGGGGTGAAATAGATCTGGTCTGCCGCCATAACACGGTGCTGGTGTTTATCGAAGTCCGTTATCGCAAGCGTAACGCCCATGGTTCTGGTGCAGAATCCGTCACCCCCGCGAAACAACAAAAGCTGCGTCTGGCGGCCGAGCACTATCTGCAACACCGCTATCCTCACGCCTTGCCAGACTGCCGTTTTGATGTGTTATCCGGCAGTGGTAAACCGGTTATCTTTGACTGGATACAAAATGCCTTCTGACTCTTACTGTATTTGATATGCAATTCCTTCTGGCATGTTGGTCTTGCCCGGTCGATGCATTACCATTGGCTGCTTCTGTTGACGGAGAACCGCCGTGCAAGATCGCATCATCAGCCATTTTGGCAACAGTATTGAAACCAAGGCACTCGCTGCCGAACAGCTGCCGCCATTTATTGAACGGGGCGGCCAAACCATGGTGAACGCCATCCTCAGTGGCAACAAGATTCTCAGTTGTGGCAACGGTGGCTCGGCTGGCGATGCCCAGCATTTTTCCTCGGAAATGCTCAATCGTTTTGAACGCGAGCGTCCAGGACTGCCTGCTTTTGCCCTGACCACCGACTCATCCACCATGACGTCGATTGCCAACGATTACAGCTACAATGAAGTGTTTTCCAAACAGATTCGGGCACTGGGTAACAAGGGGGATATTCTGCTGGCGATCTCCACCAGTGGTAACTCTGCCAACGTGGTGCAAGCGATTCAGGCTGCCCATGAGCGGGAAATGACCGTGATTGCCCTGTCGGGTAAGGATGGTGGTGACATGGCATCGCTGCTGACCACCGACGATGTGGAAATCCGCGTGCCTTCGACGGTAACTGCACGTATTCAAGAGGTTCACCTGCTGGTGATCCATTGTCTTTGCGACTATATCGACTGTTCGCTGTTCGGCGAGGAATAAGAGGAATAAGACAGGGCAAGGCGAGCAACTGGCTCGCCTTGCCTGTTACCTTGCTACCTTAATGATCTTTCAATGATCTTTCAGGCGATGAATGCCTAACGCCTTCAAGGTGTACTTTTCAAATATCGGTTCACTGGAACCGGTTTTCATCTTGCGCATAAAGTACTTCTCAAAACCCACCTTGGCCAGATGCACCCATTTGCCTTGTTTGAACCAGGTGACATTACGCGGTGGAATCTGTGGAATCGCCACAAACGCTGCCCCGGTATCTCCCATATCAGCCAAACAGATCGCACTCCAGGTACCTTTGGAATCCGCCACACCCCCTTCCAGATCGGCCTGCAGATTATGCGCAATGGCAGTCATCATGGATTCAATCATATAGCCGGTTTTGGGTGTTCCGGTTGGCACTGGTGTCTCTTCTACCGGCGGAATCGCCACACACACACCAGCGGCATAGATATTTTTCCAGGTCGGGTTACGCTGGAATTCATCAATAATCACAAAACCTTTCGGGTTTACCAGCCCTTCCACCGCCGCTACCGGTTCGACCCCGGCAAAGGCTGGCAACATCATGGAATGTTTAAATGGCACTTCGTGCTGCTGTTTTAATGAACCGTCGTCGTTCATCTCGTCCACATACATCATGCCTGCTTCTACCCGCGTCACGTTGGCATTGGTAATCCATTTGATATGACGGTTACGCAGCTCGCTTTCGATCATCGATTTTGAATCGCCTACGCCACCCAGGCCCAAATGGCCAATATAGGGTTCGCTGGTGATATAGGTCATGGGAACCTGGTCCCGGACTTTTTTCTTGCGCAGTTCCGTTTCCAGAATAAAGGCGTATTCATATCCAGGGCCAAAACACGAAGCCCCCGGAAATGCGCCAACAATCACTGGCCCTGGCTCATCAATCAGGTTATCCACATCGTCACGGCAAGCTTCAGCATGATCCAGCGTACACACCGACTGGGTAAAACCACCGTGCGGGCCTGCTCCTTCCACCGCGGCGAAATTCAGTTTCGGGCCGGTACAAATAACCAGATAATCGTACTGTTGCAGAGAGCCATCTTGTAGCGTCAGGCAGTTCTCGTCCGGATCGATTGCCGTTACCGCAGAGGCAATAAATTCGATACCTTTCTTTTCCAGGTAGGGACGAATCGGGAAGCTGATTTCCGGTCGCTCACGCCAGCGTACTGCAATCCAGGGGTTAGACGGCACAAACTGGAAGTCTTCCCGTTCATTAATTACCGTGACCTGATGGTCTTTGCCCAATAGCTCCCGGATTTCATATGCCCCGGCCATGCCGCCTGTGCCTGCACCCAATACAATGACTCTTGCCATGCTCAGCCTCTCTTTTTTTTGTGTGTCGATACCATTAGGGGACACCTATTTAATCCGGTGCTCACTCTGGGCCACCGCCGACTTGCAGGCCTGACGGGTCAAGTCAAAAGTCGGCGACACCGAGTCGAGATCATCCGGCAGCCCCCGAAGAGCGCGGGTTGCCGTCGTCCAGTGCGGTGTTGACGAATTTGAAAAGGACTCGTCATTTCGCTGCATTCATCGCCTTGCCCTGAACAACGGCAACACTCGCGCAGAGACGTGCAGGATTAAATAGATGTCCCTATTACATTAGCAACAGAGAGGCCAATATTCCTCAACAGGAATATTTAAAAATTATGACAAGCAATCACTAATAAAATCAAAGTGTTGGACAAGCCAGTCCAAGCAACAACTGTCACACGATAAACATAACAACGGAGTGTGGCCGGGAAATTTTGTTGAAACAGGCCATTTGGCTGCCATTATTTTCAGTAGACTGCCAAAAATGACAGGCAACAAAAATCACCCAAACAACCCCTGCCAGCGGCTGGCAAGGGTTGTCTGTTTCCCAATCAATTCTGGATCAGAGAGTGACCGGCTAAGGTGCGTTACGCTCAGACGGGTCGGTTTTGAAATCTTGCAGCAAGGTGTGTGGATTCACCTCACTCCGGTGAGTAGCGGTAGCTTGCGCCCACCAGACCAGTTGACTGAAAGCCCGATCAAAATAACCAAACCAGGCCCCCTGCTCTTCCCCGGCTTGCATCGAACCATCAGCAGCAAACACAGCCTGGGCCTTGGGTACATGAATCATGGCAGACACAGACAAGCAGCCCAATTCCGCCAAAAACGTACGCATTCCTACCGCAGCTCGCATACCACCCCACTGACCTGCCGAGTAAGTCACGATAGCGCTGGGCTTGTAGGAAAATAGTGAACTGCCAAAATGATTCAGCAAATTGGCCAGTGCAGGACTCATCGAATGGTTATATTCCGGGCTGACCATAATAAAGCCATCGGCGGAGGCAATTTTCTCTGCCAACCGATTCAGCGCAGCAGGTGCCCGGCCTTCAGCATACGCAAAATGCGGTTTGAAAACCGTTTCGAGCGGATAATCCAAAGCATCAATCAATTCGATGTCGTGCTCTTTATAACGCTGTTCAAGACATGTCAGGCAGGCTTTTGCCACCCGCTCACCCAATCGAGCTGGTCGTGGCGGGGTACTGTCGCGCACAGTGCCCAGAAAAATCAGTAATTTCATACACAGCATCCATCAGTTGACTATATACAGCTGCCCAAACAAACACATACCGGTTATTTATGGGTTCTGGTGTAAATTCGATAGATCAACGCCATAACCATACAGACAGCCGCCGGAAACAGCAGGGTCATAAAATAGTATTCACTATAGAGTAAAACACCGATAACACCACCGGATATAAACCCGGCAATAATAAGAGTAAACAGTTTTAATTTCCTGATATCGAGCTCTTCGCCACGAAGAAACGCACCGATCATGATTCCAAGATCGGTAAAGATACCGGTAACATGTGTTGTTCGGATAATTGCCCCACTATAGGTAGTAGCCATGGCATTTTGTAAACCACAGGCAGCAGATGCCAGATAATGCCCATAAAAAAACTCTTTGGATAATAGCAAAAAAGCCATTGTCAATAAAACCGCTTCCAGTATCAGCAGGGTATCGTAATGTCGCCCCAGTTTCAGGGCAACACCATGCAGCATAAAGCCGGATATTGCCGATCCCATCAAAAAGGCCAGCATAAGACCGGAAATATGAAGAACATTTCTTAAAGAATCTGTAATCAGGCTGGTACCCAGCAATGTAGCAATACCCGACAAATGAGAAACTGACTGATGTTCGAATCCTAATAAACCGACTGCGTTAACAACACCGGCGATCAATGCCAATACAAAAGCGCCGGTTTCAACCCATTTGGGCAATTGTGAAATCAATCCCAGGGTACTCCTATACCGCTAGAGTCCACCACCAAGGTGAACGATACCTAGTCATAAAAACAACAAACCAAAATCCAATTCCATGTGATATTTCCCAGCCTTGCAGAAACAAAGAAATATTCATTCAACGCCTCATACTCTAGCGAGATTTGTTATCTCTGGCCAGAGTAAGGCTTTCATTTGATGATTATTTGCTCAATTTTCAGACGATAGTAGAACACCACAGCAGGGGTAACAGCACGACCCGGGACAGGATGACAGCGGCCAGCCTTCCCTTTGGCCCTGTCGGTGGACCAGGGCGAAGCATGGGGTCATGACTCAAACAGCCGCTGCGAGCCAGCACCGGGCTCGCCATACTCTCGTGACTGTGCCGTGACTGTGCTGTGCCGTACTCAGTGACGTGCCCCGTGCTGTTCTCTTCGACGCCAGCAGGCTATTCCAAGCCCAACATGAAAATGTTTATCACTTATACAGTCAGCAATATAATATATATTTTTTCAATGATTTATAATGAATAATTCAGCGACATACTGTTCTGTTTTCAAATATTCTGAAAATCATATTCATGCCCTGCGGATCAATCGATACTTGCGTTATATCAAGTACTCCTAACAAATAGAGGTCTACAGTTTACTTGCCATTAAAATTCTTTGAGGATTGCATTATGCCTGCTACTACTTTTTATATTCCTAGTGTCAACCTGATGGGCAGCGGTTGCCTGAAAGAAGCGGCGACAGCCATTGAATCCTACGGCTGGAAAAAAGCACTGATTGTTACCGATGCACCGCTGGTCAAACTCGGTGTTGTGGGTCAGGTTGCTGAGTTATTGGCCTCGCACAATGTCACCTCGGTGGTTTACGACGAAGTCAAACCAAACCCCAACGTCACCAATGTCGAGCACGGCCTGGCCATCCTGAAAGAAAACAACTGTGATTTTGTGATTTCCCTGGGTGGCGGTTCACCTCATGACTGCGCCAAAGGTATCGCTCTGGTAGCCACCAATGGTGGTGATATTGCCGACTACGAAGGTCTGGATCAGTCCGCTAAACCGCAGTTGCCGCTGGTTGCCATTAACACCACCGCAGGCACCGCCAGTGAAATGACCCGCTTCTGTATCATTACTGACGATACTCGCCATGTAAAAATGGCCATCGTCGACAAGCACACCACGCCGCTGCTTTCCGTCAATGATTCCGATCTGATGTTGGGTATGCCACCTTCACTGACCGCCGCCACCGGTATGGACGCACTGACTCACGCCGTCGAAGCCTATGTATCAACCGCAGCCACTCCGATTACCGACGCCTGCGCCCTTCAGGCCATTCGCCTGATCAGCGACAACCTGCGCACTGCTGTCACCGATGGCAGCAACGCAGAAGCCCGCGAGCAAATGGCTTACGCCGAGTTTCTGGCAGGCATGGCTTTTAATAACGCCTCTCTGGGTTATGTACACGCGATGGCTCACCAACTGGGCGGTTTTTATGACCTTCCTCATGGCGTGTGTAATGCCATTCTGTTGCCACATGTACAGGCATTTAACGCCAAGGTCGCGTCACCACGACTGGCTGATATAGCCGCCGCAATGGGTTGTGATGTACTGGGTAAATCCGCTGAAGATGCCGCCCAAGACTGCATCGCCGCAATTCGCACCCTGTCTGCGGATGTCAATATTCCAGCGGGTGTTGCCCAGTTGGGAGCCAAGGAAGAAGATATCCCGACGCTGGTTGAAAATGCCATGAAAGATGCCTGTGGTATCACCAACCCGATCCAGCCAACATTTGAAGAAGTGGCGCAAATCTTTAAAGAAGCCATGTAAAACAGAGGTAATCATTAAGCTCAATAATGGATGATTACCCAGCCTGATTATTCATCGATACTTGGGTGAATAATCGGGCTGACCATAACAACATCATTGAGCCATAATGACTCAGGCCAACCAATAGCAGGCAAGCATAAACTGCTATAAACATTATCGAAGCACAGCCTGTTATTATAGGTAACATCAATCCAGAAGCATTATTTATAACGCATTAACTCACACCCCTTTGTCCACTGAATAAGGATCTGAATATGCAAGCTGGAGGCATTAAAATCATTCCGGCCACGGTCAGCCTCATCATTATTTTACTGATCTGGTTTGTTATTCCTGTGCCTGAAGGCGTTTCGCCTTCAGCCTGGCATTTATTGGCGCTTTTTGTGGGTACCATTGCTGCCATTATCGGTAAGGTGATGCCCATTGGTGCCATCGCCATGCTGGCCATCACCCTGGTTGCTATCACCGGCGTCACCAACGACAGCCCCAAAGGAGCCATTGCAGACGCTCTCAGTGGTTTTTCCAACTCATTGATCTGGCTGATTGGTATCGCCATCATGATTTCCCGAGGCTTGGTTAAAACCGGTCTTGGCAATCGGATTGGCTATCATTTTATTGCTTTATTTGGCAGTAAAACCCTCGGAGTCGGTTATGCCCTGGCGTTATCCGAACTGGTGCTGGCCCCCGTCACCCCCAGCAATACCGCCCGTGGTGGTGGCATTATTCACCCCATTATGAAATCCATTGCCGGCAGTTTTGGCTCTTGCCCGGAGCAAGGAACACAACGGAAAATAGGCCATTACCTGGCACTGGTGAATTACCACAGCAACCCTATTACCTCTGCCATGTTTATTACCGCCACGGCTCCGAACCCGCTGGTTGTCAAACTCGTCGCCGATGCTACCGGCATGGCGATCAGTATCAGCTGGGCAACCTGGGCTCTGGCCGCATTATTGCCCGGGCTGGTATGTATTCTGCTGATGCCGCTGATTATCTATTGGATTTACCCACCAGAAATTACCCAAACACCCGACGCCCGCCGTTTTGCCCATCAGCAGCTGGATGATATGGGGACCATGCATTTTGACGAAAAAATCATGGTTGGTGTTTTTGCCCTGTTATTGATTTTGTGGGCCGGGTTGCCTGCCATCCTGTTTGGCGATGCCTTTGCCGTTAATACCACCGCCGTGGCTTTTCTCGGGTTATCAGTCTTGCTGGTGTCTGGCGTATTGAAGTGGGACGATATACTGAAAGAAAAATCCGCCTGGGACACCGTCGTCTGGTTCTCAGCACTGGTTATGATGGCAACCTTCCTGAATAAACTGGGGCTGGTTGGCTGGTTTTCCCACCAGGTTGAGAGCCATATCGCCGACTTTGGTTTTAACTGGCAATTATCGGTGCTGATTCTGGTGGCAGTGTATTTTTACGCCCACTACTTTTTTGCCAGCACCACCGCGCATATTACCGCCATGTTTGCCGCATTTTATGCTGCTGGGCTGGCGCTGGGAGCACCCCCCATGTTCCTTGCCTTGCTGATGGCTGGCGCCTCTTCCCTGATGATGTCCCTCACCCATTATGCCACCGGAACCTCACCAATTATCTTTGGCTCTGGCTACGTCTCCATGGAGGACTGGTGGATCATGGGCCTGGTAATGAGCGTGGTAAACCTGATTATCTGGACGTTGGTTGGGGCGATTTGGTGGGGTATATTAGGGTACTGGTGATCACGAAGTAAGCGGTTACTAAAAGATTGGCGGAATGTATTTGGTGCCCGGCTAGAAGCCTAATAATTACAGGGGGAGGTTGCTCCCCTTTTTAGCTGGATTACGGTTTAGCAATCAGATTCCATGAATGCAAATCAGGATTACATCGCATGACCTTGATACCTTTTTCCCTCCAAGAATTTAATAAACCCTTGAGTTCTTCTCCAGTCAATAAATTTTTCTTTGTTACATTCTTACGAATATGGTGCCCCAAATATATTTCTTTTATTGAGTTTTCTGGTATATCAAAACAATATAGAGGCCTACCAGAAATAGTTATTTTATTCCACTCATCGTGACGACCTTGTCCGATATGATAACCCAAAGGAATTCCTGATATTTTTTTAACCACTCTTACTTCCTCTTCGTAACCCCATTCGATTGACTTGTATAAGAATGCCCTTTTCACAAGATTAAATGCATCTGGATCAAATCTCAATTCTTGCCCAATTTCCATGAGAGTATCTGCACTAATAACTGGCAAGTCTTTATGTGGTTTGGTTGCAGAGTAAATCACTTCGCCATATTGACTAGGAATAACGCATTTTTCGACACAAGAAAAGCCAGCAATATCAACATCAATTCCTATGACAACACCTTGATGTTCATCTCCATAGTGTGACCACATCAAACTATTTAGCGGCTGCCTGGTTAAAGACAAGATTCCGTATTTTCTGGAAAATCTGTTCCTGCACGCCGCTGCCACTGTAGTTAAATAAGAATTTATCTCCGTCCCATTATTCGTAAAACCAAAAGCGGTACATTCAAATGGATCATTCAAATCTTCGAGGCATGAAAAGCCTAATGATAGAGTATCAATGACCTTACATGCAGTTTCAAAGGACATGTACTTATATAATATCATGGAAGCGCCTTTTGAGAGCTAACGTGGAAACGAATCGGTCTTCTGCCACACTTTGCTGCTCTGGTCACAAATAGTAAACAACTACTCTGGCTGACCACAATCCGGGCAATGCGGGTTGCCGGGTAATTCCCAACAACGCTGATCCCCTGTCAGGGCATCGAATGTCTTCAGTCGACCTGGGCGGGTGTCGCCGATCCGGGCAATAAATTTCAGCGCTTCCAATGCCTGTAATGAACCGATAACCCCAACCAGAGGGGCCAGCACGCCACTGTCGGCGCAACTGAGTCCATCACTGCTCAGGTCCGGGTAGAGACAGCGGTAACACGGGCTGTTGCTGTCTCTTGGGTCAAACCAGATCCATTGGCCTTGTGTGCCCGTAGCGGCAGCCGATAACCATGGCGTCAAGGTTGTCAGGCAGGCCTGATTCAGCTGGTAACGAATATCGGCATTATCGGTGCAATCCAGCACCACATCGACGCTATCCAGTTGCTGTTGCAACCAGGTTTGATCGGCTCGACGCTGAATGGCTGTTACCTGGCAGTCCGGGTTGAGTGCTCGCAGGTTGGTCGCGGCGGAATCGACTTTGGCGCGCCCGAGGTCGGCATCGCCGTGGATAATCTGGCGCTGTAGGTTGGACAATTCCACCTGATCGTCATCGACCAGGATCAACTCGCCCACACCGCTGGCGGCCAGATACAGTGCAACCGGAGAGCCCAATCCACCCAATCCGATGATCATTACCCGGGCGCGTAACAGTGCCAGTTGGCCATCGAGGTCCAGCTCTGGCAGCAAAAGATGACGGCTGTAACGCAGTAGTTGTTGATCTGAGAGAGTGTCCATTTTCTATTCCTTCGACAGGATGGCTTGGGTCATACGCATCAGGCCAACACCTCAGGCCAACCGGATTTGAGGCCAGCGTCCGCCAGTAATGCGTGGCTGGCCGCCCAGATCATGCCGGGTATCGATATCGACAAAGCCCTGTTGCGCCAAACAGGCGGCAACTGCTTCTGCCTGTTGATAGCCATGTTCCAGCAACAGCCAGCCGTCGGCGTTAAGAAAAGCCGGTGCCTGGCTGATGATATATTTCAGGTCTGCCATGCCTTGTTGTTCCGCAACCAGGGCACTGCGCGGCTCGAAGGCCACATCTCCTTGCACCAGATGCGGATCATCGGAGTCGATATAAGGCGGATTGGAGACGATAAGGTCAAATTGCCCTCTCAGGGCGTCAAACCAGTGGCTGTGCAAGAAGGTGGCCTTGATCTGGTTACGCCGGGCATTACGCTGTGCCAGTTCAACGGCGGGCAAACACACATCGACCCCGGATACCTGCCAGCTCGGCTGTTCGCTGGCTAGCGCCAGGGCAATAGCACCGGTGCCGGTACCAAGGTCCAACACCCGCGCGGTGGCCAGCAAGGGTAATTCCAATGCCCATTCCACCAGGGTTTCGGTATCGGGACGGGGAATCAGAGTGCTGGCATTCACTTCCAGATCGAGTGACCAGAACGCGCGCTGACCCAGAATATGGGCTATCGGTTCTCCTTCACAGCGACGTACTAACAGCGGTTCGAGTTGCGCGCGCGCGGCCGCCGCCAGGGTTTTGTCACCCCAGGTATAAAGCCAGGTACGAGGCTTTTGCAGTACATGGCCAACCAGTAATTCGGCATCCAGCCGGGCGCTGCTGTCTTGCGGGTCATGGGCATGACAGCTTGCTTCCAGCCGCTGTCGTGCAGCTGCCAGCCAGGCGTCGATGGTCTGACTCATTGGCCGGACATATCCGCCAGCAGGTTAGCCTGATGTTCCTGCGCCAACGGCCCGAGAATCGGGTTGAGGTCTCCCTGTACAATCTCGTCGAGCTTGTACAGGGTGAGGTTTATGCGGTGGTCGGTGACTCGCCCTTGCGGATAGTTATAGGTGCGGATTCGCTCAGAACGGTCCCCCGATCCCACCAGGCTTTTGCGGGTGGCAGCCAGTTCGGCATGAGCTGCCTGCCGCTGGGCATCACGCAAGCGAGTCGCCAGAACGGCCAGTGCCTTGGCGCGGTTTTTATGCTGCGAGCGTTCGTCCTGGCATTCGACAACCAGACCTGTCGGCAAATGCGTTACGCGAATAGCGGAGTCGGTTTTGTTGATGTGCTGACCACCGGCACCGGAGGCACGAAAGGTATCGATACGGAGATCATTCTTGTTGATATCGATTTCTTCTTCACTGTCGACTTCTGGCATCACTGCAACGGTACAGGCCGAGGTATGAATACGCCCCTGGCTTTCGGTTTCTGGTACGCGCTGCACCCGGTGGGCACCGGATTCAAATTTCAGCCGCGAGTAAACATCCGTCCCGGCAATGCGCGTGATCACTTCCTTGAAGCCGCCGTGTTCACCTTCGCTGGCGCTCATCAGTTCGGTGCGCCAGCCCTGGGTTTCGGCAAAACGGGTGTACATGCGATACAGGTCACCGGCAAAAATTGCCGCTTCGTCGCCACCTGTGCCGGCCCGGATTTCGACAATCACGTTGCGGCCATCGTCCGGGTCTTTTGGTAATAGCAGGATTTCCAGCTCGCCGCTCAAGGCTTCCAGCTGTGCCTTGGCGGCGTGCTGTTCTTCTTCGCCCATGGCGCGCATGTCGGGGTCGCTGTCATTGGCCAGCAGATCAGCTTCATCCAGGTCAGCTTGTGCTTGCTGGTAGCGGCCAAAGGTCTGGGCCAGGCTTTCCAGCTCGCTGTATTCTCGTGATAGTTGGCGGAACTTGTTCTGATCGTTAATCACTTCCGGGTCGGAGAGCAAGTGTCCGATTTCTTCGTAACGCTCGGAGAGCGATTCCAGTTTGTGCAAAAGGGAGGCTTTCATGTTCTATCATCGCTGTTGCTGGCGGCATCGGCGGCATCACTGAGCTGGAACAGCTCACGGGTACTGTCGAAGACATCCATGCGACCGTCGGCGGCTGCTTTACGCAGGGCAATCGTCGGTGCATGAAGCAGTTTATTGCTAAAAGTATGGGCAAACTGGCGCAGGACTTTTTCGGGTTCGGCACCGTTCTGCAGTTGTTTGATCGCTTTGATCAGCTGTTCTTCACGCAGTGTGTCGACATGAGAGCGCAGGTCCGTCACGGTATGAACGGCATCGAGCACTTTCAGCTCGCGCATAAAGTGTTCAACGCCCGCCAGAATCAGCTCTTCGGCTTGTTGCGCGGCGTCTTCACGCGAGCGGACATTTTCTTCAATGATATTGCGCAGATCATCGACGGTGTACAAATAGACATCGCTCAGGTCGGCGACTTCGGCCTCAATATCACGGGGAACGGCAATATCAACCATGAACATGGGCTTGTGGCGGCGTTTTTTAAGGGCTTTTTCAACCGCGCCTTTACCCAATACCGGGAGCGGGCTGGCGGTAGAGGTGATCACGATATCGGCTTCGGTCAGTACTTCCGGAATATCTTCCAGCAGCACCGCTTCGGCGTGAAATTCTTCGGCCAGATGTTGCGCCCGTGCCAGGGTACGGTTGGCGACAATGATTTTTTCAATACCCGCCTGGCGTAAATGCCGGGCCACCAGTTCGATGGTTTCCCCGGCACCAATCAACAGCGCGGTGCTGCGACCCAGGTCGGCAAAAATATGCTGTGCCATCCGTACGGCAGCAAAGGCCACCGAGACCGGGTTCTCGCCAATGGCGGTATCGGTGCGGACGCGTTTGGCAATCGAGAATGTCTGGCGAAACAGCCGTCCCAATTCGGACCCGACGCTGCTCGCTTCCTGCGCTACGGCGAAAGCGGACTTCATTTGCCCGAGGATTTGTGGCTCACCCAGTACCAATGAGTCCAGCCCACTGGCGACTCGCATGGTGTGTTGTACCGCTTCTTCGCCTTCGAGACAGTAAAGTGCGTTATCCAATTCTCGTGCATCCAGCCCATGATGCCCGGCAAGCCAGTCTCTAACGTGTGTCCAACGGAACTCTGCAGACGATCCGTAGATCTCAGTACGGTTGCAGGTTGAAAGAATGACAACCTCGGCAGCCGCCTTGTCCTGGCAAATGTCGACCAGAGCGGCGGGCATGGTAGCGGGATTAAATGCAACGCGTTCACGCACGGACACCGGTGCGGTCTTATGGTTAATTCCCAGAACCCAGATACCCATTACGCTGTGTGCTACCCCTGATCGAAAAGCGCGGATTATAAACGCCAGCGCTTGGCTTTACCGCTTAAATCTTTGACTTAGTGTGTCATCTAACCCTAAATAGACACAAAATTTTCTGGCAATTCAGGTGTTATCGACTCCTGAAGGCCCTCGTTCCGGAAGAAACAGAGTGTTCACAACATCGTTGACAGCCGCTCCGAACGCGACATCTTTACTGCATTCAGCCGGTAGTAAAGGTGCCTCTCTCTCTCATTGGCTCCTCACAACCCTGGCATTCGGCATCCTGTTGCCGGGCTGTGCCAGCCAACAAATGCAGCCTGATGAGCCTCTTGCCAGTACTCCGGCAGTCACACAATCGATCGAGCCAGAAGAAACCGCTGTTGCTGCTGACGAAGTCGAAGACGAAAGAGTGGCCAATTTCAGCCAGACAGAACTGGTCGAACTGCTCACCGCCGAGTTTGCCGGACAGCGTCAGCAGTTCGAACGTGCTCGTGACGGTTATCTTGCTTCCGCCAAGCGCACCGGCAATCCACAAATTGCTGCCCGAGCTACCCAGGTCTCCCAATATATGGGAGCGTATCCGCAAGCGATCCAGGCCGCCAATATCTGGCTTGCTGCCGATCCTGACAACGCCGAGGTCCATTGGCAACTGGCGCAGTTGTATATGGCACAACGGCAGTTTGTTGATGCGCTGGGACATTTACAAAAATTGCAGGCGCTCACCGGTGACAGTCATTACGAATTACTGGCTTCTACTGCGTCTCTCGGTGCAGAAAGTGATCGCAGGCCATTACTTGATGCTCTGTCACAAGCACTGCAGAAAGATCTTGATAATCCGTCGCTCTGGACTGCGGTGGGAATTCTGGAACAAGGTACCGGCAACGATACCAGCGCCCTTGAGCATTTCAACCAGGCATTGGTACTGGATAGCGCAAATCTGCCGGCATCGGTCTTCAAGGCGCGAATGCTGGCAGCAAGAAGTGACAAACTTGCTGCTCTGGCCTGGGTCGAGCAAGTCCTGCAACAACACCCTGACCATAAAGGTATGCAAGTGCTGCGTGCCCGGCTCTTGCTGAATACCGACCAGATCCTGCTCGCCCGACAGGCTTTCAGTGACTTGCACCAGCAATACCCTGGCGACCATACCGTGTTGCTGTCACTGGGGCTGATTGAATTTGATATGGGAGAAGATCAGTCCTCTTACCTGCATCTGGTCAGTCTGCTGGAGAGTGGCGCGCATCAGAATCAGGCACTGTTTTATCTCGGACAACTGTCAGAGCGGCTTAATCAACCGGATCAGGCGCTTGAGTATTATATCCAGGTTAAAGACAGCCGAGAGTTTATGCCCGCCCACCTTAATGCCGCGGCACTGATCGCCGAGCAACAAGGTATCCAGAGCGCCGTTGCTTACCTGACAACCTTGCGCCAGAGCTTCCCCAAAAGACACACAGAACTGACCATACTGGAAGCCAGCCTGCTGACCGACTATGGCCAGTATCAGGAGTCAATGGATCGTTATACCCGGCTTATTAATGACAACCCCAATGATGCCAAGGTTATCTACTACCGGGCATTGGTCGCCGAACGCATGAATAACCTGCCACTCATGGAACAGGACCTGAGGCGGGTTATTGAGCTGCAACCCGACAACGCCGATGCCCTCAATGCCCTCGGCTATACTCTGGTCGACCGCTTGCATCGTATTGAGGACGGCTTGCCGCTGCTGCAACGGGCGCTGGCATTACGTCCCAACAGTCCAGCCATTATCGACAGCCTGGGCTGGGCCTACTTTAAACTGGGTGACTACCAGAAAGCCGAACCCTTGCTACAGCAAGCCTTTACTATCATTGCCGATCATGAAATCGCCGCTCATTACGGCGAACTGCTCTGGATCACCGGGGCGCAACAACAGGCCAAGGCCGTCTGGCAGTCCGGACTGCAAGATCAGCCTGACAGCACCATTATCGAGAACACGCTGCAGCGTCTGAAGGTCGATCTGAATGATCAGTAATCCGATCTCGATGGCGCACGCTGCGCCACACGTCCGCTCCCGATGGGTAGTGCCGCTGCTCCTGCTGTTCGTCAGCGCCCTCTCTTCCTGTTCGCTCTTGCCCGGTGACCAGCAGTTACAACAACGTCAGCTGGATCAACTGCAACACTGGCAGCTGCGCGGTAAATTATCGGTCACAACACAGAATGACAGCGTGACCGGCTACCTCACCTGGCAACAAGACCAGCAGCAGTACGATCTGTTTATTACCGGCCCCATGGGTCAGGGGTCATCCCGCCTGGAGGGTAATCAGCATAACGCGACCTTGACCTTGCCAAACCATGACCAGCCCCTGACCGCAGCCAACGCAGAAAGCTTGATGGCGGATCACCTTGGCTGGTACTTGCCGGTGAGTGGTATTCGTTACTGGGTCAAGGGGCAACCGGCACCGGATGGCGATGCCACCAGTCAGTTTGATGATTATGGTTTGCTCAGTCATCTACAGCAAAACGGCTGGACCTTGCGCTTTAGCCGCTACCAACAGCAACAGGGCATCTGGCTGCCCGGACTGATCAAGATCCAGGGTTACCATTACTCTCTGACTCTGGCGATTAACGAATGGACATTGTATGACTGATACTGCCAACCCCTGGGTCAGAGTACCGGCACCCGCCAAACTCAATCTGATGCTGCATATTACCGGTCGGCGACCCGACGGTTACCATAACCTGCAAACCCTGTTTCAGTTTCTCGATTACAGCGACTGGCTGGAGTTTCGGTGCCGAGAGGATGACCAGCTGACACTCACACCAGCCATTGATGGTGTTGAGCATGAATCCAACCTGATTATTCGTGCTGCGCGGTTGTTACAGAATCTTGCCAAAACACAAGGCCGGACTGTGCCCGGGGCTGATATTCGTTTGACCAAGCGCTTGCCAATGGGAGGTGGCCTTGGTGGTGGCAGTTCCGATGCCGCCACGACACTGCTCACTCTGAATCAATTATGGCAGTGCCATCAATCGCTCGACCAGCTCGCTGCCCTGGGTCTTACCCTTGGAGCTGATGTGCCGGTTTTTGTACAGGGCCAGGCGGCCTTTGCTGAGGGTGTCGGTGAACAGCTAACGCCGGTACCCGAGCTGGAAGAAAAGTGGTTTCTGGTGGTTCGGCCCGATGTCCATGTAAACACGGGAAAAGTTTTTTCACATAAGTGTTTGACAAGACACACTCCTGTAATTAATATGCGCCTCGCACTTGAGCAAGGGGGCAATAACGATTGCCAGCAAGTTGTCTCAATGATTTATCCTGAAGTTGGTAAAGCATTGAATTTGCTAAATAAATTTTCCTTTGCTAAGATGACGGGAACCGGAGCTTGCATATTCTCAAGCTTCGACTCGGAAGCAGAAGCCGCAAAGGTTTCTGAGCAGTTACCGGCTGAATATGAACGCTTTATTGCGCGGGGTATTAACTACTCACCAGCACATAAGATATTATTCAGACCGTCCTAGATTGGGGTGTCGCCAAGTGGTAAGGCAACGGGTTTTGATCCCGTCATCCGCAGGTTCGAGTCCTGCCACCCCAGCCAACTCTTTTTCTCCCAATTCAGATTAAAGTGACATCAAAGGGGACTATTGTGTCTAAGTTGATGGTATTTACCGGTAATGCCAATCCGGAACTGGCCCGACTCGTTGTCGAACGTCTCGACATTCCCCTCGGTGAAGCCAGCGTTGGAAAATTCAGTGATGGTGAAATCACCATTGAGATCGATGAAAACGTACGCGGTAAAGACGTTTTTATAATCCAGCCTACCTGCGCTCCCACAAACGATAATCTGATGGAAATCCTGCTGCTGGCCGATGGCTTGCGTCGTGCTTCTGCCGGACGTATCACCGCCGTTGTACCTTATTTTGGTTACGCCCGTCAGGATCGTCGCCCACGCAGTGCCCGTGTACCAATCAGTGCCCGTGCCGTTGCCGATATGATGGCAGGTTCTGGGATTGACCGTATGCTGACGGTTGATCTGCACGCTGACCAGATTCAGGGGTTCTTTGATGTTCCCGTCGATAACGTTTACGCCTCTCCGGTATTGCTGGATGACCTGGAACGCCAGAATTACGATAACCTGATTGTTGTCTCTCCGGATATCGGCGGTGTTGTCCGTGCTCGTGCCATCGCCAAACAGATGGATGTCGACCTCGCCATCATCGACAAACGTCGCCCGAAAGCCAACGTTGCCGAAGTCATGAATATCATCGGTGATGTCAAAGGCCGTACCTGTGTACTGGTTGATGATATGGTCGATACCGCCGGCACTCTTTGCCATGCCGCCAAGGCATTAAAAGAATTTGGTGCTGAAAAAGTTGTCGCCTACTGTACACATCCTGTACTATCCGGCCCCGCTCTTGAACGGCTTGCCAATGCAGAACTGGATGAGTTGGTGGTTACCGATACCATCCCGCTGTCTGAAGCCGCTCGCGCCACCGGTTCCATTCGCCAACTGACCATTGCTGGTCTGCTGGCTGAAGCGGTACGCCGGGTTAATAATGAAGAATCCATCAGCGCGATGTTCCGTTAACCATACGAACACGCACTGAACCCGGTAGCACTCAGTGTTACCGGTTAAATAAAACCGCCAGCACTGGTCGCAAGTTCTGGCGGTTTTTCTATCTGCTAACGAGGTATTTATTATGTCAGACTTCACATTGTCTGCTGTTGTTCGCGAAGATTCAGGGAAAGGTGCGAGCCGCCGCCTGCGTCGTGAAAATGGCGTTCCTGCTATTGTTTATGGTGGTTCAGAAGAGCCTGTAACCATTACCATCAAGTCGAATGAATTCAACAAACGACTGGAGAATGAAGCGTTTTACAACAGCATCATTACTCTGGAGATTGCTGGCAAGTCTGAACAGGTTGTCCTGAAAGACCTGCAACGCCATCCTGCCAAAGACATCCTGTGGCACGCTGATTTTCTGCGCGTTAACAAAGACAGCAAGATCAAGGCCCACGTCCCTCTGCACTTCATCAACGAAGATACCTGCGTTGGCGTTAAAATGGGCGGTGGTAAAGTGACTCACCAGGTCACCAGCATCGACATCATCACAACAGCTGAAAACCTGCCAGAATTTATTCAGGTAGATCTGGCTGACGTTGAAGTCGGTACTGTTGTTCACTTGAGCGATCTGGTAATGCCAGAAGGTGTTGAATCTCTGGCTCTGAGCCATGGCGCAGATTACGACGCTGCAGTACTGTCTGTTCTGGTACCTAAAGGCACCACAGAAAGCGACGAAGACGAAGCAGCAGACGCTGCTGAATAATTTCGTCTGGTCGTAATAAAAAAAGCGAGGTTTATCCTCGCTTTTTTTGTTTTCAGATTGACCAGCATTTATGATGCCGCAAGCTGACAAGCGGTTCTCGAATCATTATGTTGATGAGGCAAGTAAGTGACTGCACCAATTTCATTGATCGTCGGTCTGGGCAATCCGGGCAGCGAATACGAACATACCCGCCACAACGCTGGCTTCTGGTGCCTGGACGCTATTGCACGTAGCCACGGTATCACTCTGTCAGCGGACAAAAAATTTCATGGGCTCGCAGGCAAGGGCCGAATCAATGGCCATGAATGCTGGTTACTCAAGCCCACCACCTTTATGAATCGCAGCGGACTTGCCACTGCCGCACTGGCTAATTTTTACAAACTCAAAGCAGATAACATCCTTGTTATTCACGATGAGCTGGACCTTCCTCCCGGTGTTGCACGCTTCAAAACCGGTGGTGGCCATGGTGGCCAGAATGGCTTGCGCGACATTATCAGTCAGCTTGGCAATAACAAGGACTTTCACCGTTTGCGCATTGGTATTGGCCACCCCGGCGATAAATCTCGCGTTACCGGTCATGTACTGGGTCGCGCCCCCATTGCCGAAGAAAAAAGTATTCGGGCTGCAATCGATGAAGCCATTCAAGTGCTACCCGATGCCCTGAATGGCGAAATGGCCAAAGCCATGAATCGACTTCACTCGTTTAAAGGGTAAAATACCCGCCCCGTTTTTATCAGATACAGGAAACCATCTATGGGCTTTAAATGCGGTATCGTTGGCTTGCCCAACGTCGGAAAATCCACGCTGTTCAATGCACTCACCAAGGCCGGCATCGACGCAGAGAACTTTCCGTTCTGCACCATTGAGCCTAACTCGGGAGTGGTTTCCATGCCCGACAAACGCCTGGATGAATTATCTGAAATCGTCAAACCGGAACGCGTTGTTCCCACTTCGATGGAATTTGTTGATATTGCCGGGCTGGTCGCCGGTGCATCCAAGGGTGAAGGCCTGGGCAACCAGTTTCTTGCCAATATCCGCGAAACGGATGCCATTGCCCACGTTGTCCGCTGTTTTGAAGATGACAACGTGATTCACGTTGCCAACCAGGTTAATCCGGCTGATGACATCGATATTATCAATACCGAGCTGGTACTGGCTGATATGGATTCCTGCGAGAAACAGTATCAACGTGTCACCCGTACCGCCAAAGGAGGTGACAAGGACGCCATCGCACAAAAAGCCTTGCTCGAACGCTTGCTGCCTCATTTTGAAGAAGGCCATACCGCCCGCATGCTGGATATGAGTGATGACGAGAAAAAGGTCGCCCGCGCATTCCACCTGCTGACCACCAAACCCACCATGTACATTGCCAACGTGGCGGAAGACGGTTTTGACAACAACCCTCACCTCGATGTGGTCCGCGATATCGCCGCTGCTGAAGGTGCCCAGGTGGTCGTGGTATGTAACAAAATCGAGTCTGAAATCGCTGAACTGGATGATGAAGACAAGATGGAATTCCTTTCCGAAATCGGTATGGAAGAACCAGGCCTGGACCGTGTTATTCGCGCCGGTTATGAATTACTCGGATTACAAACCTACTTCACCGCGGGTGTAAAAGAAGTTCGCGCCTGGACCATCAAGGTCGGTGATACCGCCCCACGGGCTGCTGCTGCCATCCATACCGATTTTGAACGAGGCTTCATTCGGGCGGAAGTGATTGGTTACAACGACTTTATCCAGTATCGGGGTGAATCCGGTGCCAAAGAAGCCGGTAAGTGGCGTCTGGAAGGTAAAGAATACATCGTCAAGGACGGTGATATTATCCATTTCCGTTTCAACGTATAAGCACGCCATTTTCGAGGCCAGCTTCAAAATATCAACCGATATATCAACAATATAGCAGGCACAGGTAGTCCTGACTGCCTGCTATTCGTATCACTTTTGACCGATTCCCCCTCCTTGCTCACCGCTGCACTGCCCTTTCCTGACAACTGTTGCAGATAATCAACAGATTGAACCAAAACAATACCTAATATTCCCCTAATATTGGATTGCAAACAGGCTCTTCAAAGAACAGAATGAACATTCAGTCACAAGCAATAGAGCATCATGATAGACAGGCGCGAAGATATCCTTAAAGCAACGGCAAAAATGATTGTTGAACATGGCCTTCAAGCATGCCCAATGTCCAAAATATCCGCCCTTGCCGGGTGTGGGGCTGGAACTATCTATCGATATTTCGAGACCAAGCAGGATCTGGTTTGTGCCTTGTTTGATGACCTGATTGAAAAGCTGACCGCCGCCTGTACCGAGGGCTACGACCCCTCGCTGTCACTACGCGAACGCTTTTTCACCTTGTGGGGAAATTATTATCGCTACGTGCTGGCCAACCCTTGCCAGCGGGCACTGATGGATCAACTGCTGGCGTCACCGACGATTTGCCCGGAACAACGGGAAAAATCCCTGGCAACACTCCAGCAGGTGATTGGGCAGTTACTGAATGACGGCAAACATCAGGGAGTATTCAAAGAACTTCCTAACGAACTGCTGAATACCGTGACGTACGGAAGCCTTTCCATGATGGCCAAAAAACAACAGCAGGCACCTGAGAAGTTCAGTTGTGTCAACTGTGATGAAAACGAGATTCTCTGCCTGTGCTGGGATGCCATACGCTGCTAATACGACACGAACACGGAATGAATATTCTTTCACCTACTCGGACAGGATCACACATGAACAAGCAATCCACTGTAAATACTGTGGCCAGTGAAGTTACCGCTCAGCTCCGCTACCACTCTCAAGCCGGGACTGGTTTTTATTCCACCCTGACTCACTTGATACTGAAACAAAAACGCCAGCGACTGGCGCTGGCGAAATAAGTAATCATATAAGATGGAGACATGTCGCTGCCAATCAACGTCAGTGCCGCACCTCACCTTGGCCAATATCCGAGTCGGCAAAGCGGCTCGATAAGATTGACAGTCGGTTAGCCACAACCAGGGTGTTTTCTGCCGCCAGAGTCAGTCCGGATTCATCCTCCACAGACTCCAGCAAGACGCAGGTGGTATCGATGGAATCCAATCCGACCACAATCGCCAGGATATAACCGTAACGGGTATTCAGCGCCACAAGATCGCCAATTTCGGTTTCTTCCCGCTCGGTATTAAAATCCTCACCGACCAGATCATCCGTACTGGCTGGTTTCTTGAATCGTGCCAAGGCTACCAGTTGCACGATGCCCTGAACGATACCGTCATTGATATCCAGTGTGACTTCGTTGTTTTCCTCAACATCCACCACGCGATCCAACAGACTCATAAACAGGTCAGAATCTTCATCAGACCAGCGCAAGTCAACCGGTGGTTTTTGCTCTCTGGAAGAGCAGAAAAAAACATCAGTGGGGAATTCTGCAGGCTCTTCTCCGCTAACCGGAGCAGGCATTAACAGACTAACGGCTTCCAGTCCGTTTTTTTCGTGTTCGGCAATCCGCCAGAACAACGGCATCACTTCTGTATTCATGAGACTCACTCCCCTACTCATCAGGAACATCTCATCTGAACATAGCAGGGCCTGCCGAAGCTGACAAGCCGTGCCGGAATCATCACCACCAACCGTCATCAATGACGTTATCGCCGTCCTGCCGGGCCTCCTCCTGGCCCGGGGAAGACACTGATATTGGTCGTACCATCGGTTTTGGTCACGGTCGGCGTACCCTCTTTGCTGACTTCATCAATACGGATAACAGCATGCATAGGAATAAAGGTGCGTTTGACATCAGCAAACGTGTTTTTCAGCCTCTCTTCGCCAGGATCAACCACCACTTGGGAACGCTCGCCAAACAGCAATTGTTCGATCTCAACAAAACCATATAAATCACTGGGATAGATATAGCGCGCATAAATTTCAAATACCTCCGCTTGCTGTAAAAAAACAACACGGTAAACGGGTTCAGCTATTTCTTTCGAATTCATACAGGCGTCAGACAACCTCAAATACACAGAAAATCTCGATCAGGACTGCTGATACATACTGGCATCAACAGAAGGGAGCGAAGTATAATACCGCCCCTTTTTTTACGCGATACCGAAGGCTGTTTTGCCCATGACATCTGCCACTCAGGACCAACCGAAAAAGCTTTACATCAAAACGCACGGTTGCCAAATGAACGAATACGATTCATCCCGAATGGCAGACATGCTGGAGTCCAGCCATAAAATGGAAATCACCCAGAACCCGGAAGAAGCCGATGTTATTCTGCTGAATACCTGTTCCATCCGGGAAAAGGCCCAGGAGAAAGTCTTCCACGAGCTGGGCCGCTGGAAAAAACTGAAAGCCAAAAATCCCGACCTGAAAATCGGCGTTGGCGGTTGTGTTGCCAGCCAGGAAGGGGATGCCATTATCAAGCGTGCTCCCTTTGTCGATATGGTGTTTGGCCCCCAGACGTTGCACCGCCTGCCATCCATGGTCAACAAGGCGGCCAATGCCATCCAGGTCGTGGATGTTACCTTCCCTGAGATCGAAAAATTTGATCACTTGCCGGCTCCCAAGGTAGAGGGTTGCAGCGCGTTTGTCTCGGTGATGGAAGGCTGCTCCAAGTACTGTACTTTCTGTGTTGTGCCCTATACCCGCGGCGAAGAAGTCAGCCGACCACTGGCCGACGTCCTCAAGGAAGTCGAATCGTTGGCAGCGCAAGGGGTACGTGAGGTCAACTTGCTCGGTCAGAATGTTAACGCCTACCGTGGCCAAACCACCGACAACGACGAAGCCGACCTTGCCGAACTGATCACTCAGGTTGCCGATATCGAGGGTATTGACCGTATCCGTTTCACCACGTCCCACCCACTGGAATTCAGCGATAGCCTGATCCAGGTGTATGCCGAAGTCCCCGAACTGGTCAGCCATCTGCATTTACCCGTACAAAGTGGTTCCAACCGGATTCTTGCGGCGATGAAACGCGGCCATGAAATTGACCTCTACATCGACAAGATTGAGCGACTGCGCAAGCTGCGTCCGGATATCTCCATTTCCTCCGACTTTATTATCGGCTTCCCGGGTGAAACACTGGCAGACTTTGAAGACACCATGAAGCTGATCGAAACCATTGGTTTTGATACTTCGTTCAGTTTTATTTACAGCGCCCGCCCCGGTACACCGGCGGCTGAGTTACCGGATGAGACACCAGAGAGCATCAAGAAAGAACGTCTGCATATTCTGCAGGACCGTATTTTGCAAAATGCCCAGCTGATCAGTCGTCGTATGGTTGGCCGGGAAGAGACCATTCTGGTCACCGGCGTCTCCCGCAAAGACCCCGGTGAACTGCAGGGACGTACTGAAAACAACCGTGTCGTCAACTTCCGCTATGAAGACCATAGCCTGATTGGTAAATTCGTCCGGGTGCAGATTGAAGATGCCTACCCGAACAGTCTGCGTGGTGTCATCATCGATGCTGATCAGGCGTACTAGACCAGTACGCTTTTGCTTATTTTCAGGAGATTTTTTTGACCGATACGCCCAGCGCTCCAGCACTTACTGCGGATCCTGCCGTCCAGACTCTGGAGCTGCAGCCGGAAGATGCCTCCCGACTCGCCAATCTCAGTGGCCATCTGGACAGCCATATTCGCCAGATTGCCGACCACTACCAACTGGTGATCTATAATCGCGGCGGTCAGTTCCGCTTTGAAGGCGACCAGATTGCCGGGCAGCGGGCAGCGCGGCTGATTGAACGGCTTTACCGTGAGACCGCCAATAGCACGCCGATCACACCCGACCTGATTCATTTACTGCTCTCGGAAGATAAAATCAGTCAGCATGATGAAGCCAGTGACAACAGTAACAGTGACAGCGATATTGCAGAGTCACCAGAACAGCCTGATCTCCACGGCCCGCTGGTTATCAAGACCCCCCAAACCTATGTCAAAGTCCGCGGCAAGCATCAACGCGAATATATTCACCAGATACGCCGCTACGACATCAGCTTCGGCATTGGCCCCGCAGGTACCGGTAAAACCTTTCTCGCCGTTGCCGCCGCAGTAGAAGCCCTGCAACAAGATGAAGTAAAACGCATCCTGCTGGTACGCCCGGCCGTGGAAGCTGGTGAAAAACTGGGTTTTCTTCCCGGTGACCTGGCCCAAAAAATTGACCCGTATCTGCGGCCACTGTACGACGCTCTCTACGAGATGCTGGGCTTTGAACATGTCGGCAAACTGATGGAGCGTAATATCATCGAAGTAGCGCCACTGGCCTATATGCGGGGGCGTACCCTCAGTCACTCTTTTGTGATTCTGGATGAAAGCCAGAATACCACCAGAGAACAGATGAAAATGTTCCTGACCCGGGTCGGCTTTGGCTCCAAAGCGGTGATTACCGGCGACCTTACCCAAACCGACCTGCCCCGTGGCGTGCAGTCCGGCTTGCGCCATGGTCTGGAAGTTCTCGACGGCGTTGAAGGCATTGGCATTACCCGCTTCGACAATCGTGATGTCGTCCGCCACCCACTGGTACAACGAATTGTGGATGCCTACGACCGTCACGACGAACAAGAGGAGCAGGCCAGACTAGCCCGCCGCCAGGAACGACAGCAGGCCAACACACAATGACCACACCTCTGCTGGACTTACAGCTAGCCGATGAGATCGATCCGGGCGCAACAGAACTGCCAACGGAAGCGCAGTTTTTGCAATGGGTAACCGCCGCGCTCACCGACCGCTCACCTTATGACGAGCCAGAGTTAACCATTCGTCTTTGTGGAGCGGAAGAAAGTCAACAATTGAATCATGAGTATCGCGGAAAGGACTCGCCCACCAATGTCCTGTCCTTTCCTTTTGAGGCTCCGCCCCAGGTGCCGATCCCGTTATTGGGAGATTTGGTCATCTGTGTGCAGATTGTCACCAGAGAAGCTCATGAACAGGGTAAATCCGACGAGGCCCATTGGGCGCATATGGTCATTCATGGCTGCTTGCATTTACTCGGATACGACCATATAAATGACGACGAAGCGGAAGAGATGGAAGCACTGGAGCGTTGCCTGCTGGCACAGCTCAACTTCCCAGACCCTTATCAAGACGAGGCCCCATGAGCGAAGACCCCCGAAGTTGGTTGGAAAAGCTGACTGACCTGTTCTCTGACGATCCACAAAGCCGTCAGGACATCAAAGTGATTGTACGCGAGGCTGCCGAGCGCAGCATTGTCGATAACGATACACTGAACATTCTTGAAGGTGCCCTGCAGGTTTCCGAAATGCAGGTCAGGGATATCATGATTCCCCGCGCCCAAATGGTCTCGATTCAAATCAACGAGTCACTCAAGGGCTGCATTCCGCGCATTATTGAATCAGCTCACTCGCGCTTCCCGGTACTCGGTGAAGGTCAAAACGAAATCCTCGGCATTATGCTGGCCAAGGATTTGTTGCCACTGCTGTTGGCGGATCATCACGATCATTTTCGCCTGCGGGATATACTGCGTCCAACCACCTTTGTGCCAGAGAGCAAGCGGCTGAATGTTTTGCTGCGGGAATTCCGTGCAACCCGTAACCATATGGCCATCGTGGTTGATGAATTTGGCAGCGTCGCCGGCCTGGTCACCATCGAAGATGTGCTGGAACAGATTGTTGGTGATATTGAAGATGAACACGACTTCGATGAAGAAGAGAGCCTGATCAAGGAAGTCGAAAGCCAGATCTTTATGGTCAAGGCACTGACTCCGGTTGATGACTTTAACGACCATTTTGAAGCCAGCTTCAGTGATGATGACTTCGATACCATTGGCGGCATCGTGATCCATCATTTTGGCCGGGTACCTGAGTGTAACGAAAGCATCAATATCGAAAACTGGCACTTCAAGGTCATTAACGGCACCAGCCGTCAAATCAACTTGCTTGAGGTCACCCCTGTGTGATGCCAACCACTTCCACCAGGGTCTCTATGATCTCCCACCGCTGGATTTCAAGGCTGTTGTTATTGGCCGCTGGTGCCATTTTCCCTCTCGCACTGGCGCCACTGTACTGGTGGCCGCTGGGCCTGGTCAGCCTGGCGTTGTTTACCCATATGCTGTGGCAACCGGATTCTTGCCGACAGGCCTTTGGGCGTAGTTGGTGGTATGCCTTTGGCCAATTTGGTAGCGGTGTTTCCTGGGTCTATGTCAGCATGCATGACTTTGGAGGCACCTCTGCGCCACTGGCCATCTTGCTGGCTGCCGCCTTTGCTGCGGTACTGGCTCTGGTACCGGCTGGCTGTTTCGCACTGTATGCCCTGTTCCGTCGTAATGGACGGCAGGTAATACCCTGGCTGCTATTACCAACATTCTGGTTTATCAGTGAGTGGGTACGAAGCTGGCTGTTTACCGGCTTTCCCTGGTTATTTGCCGGTGATGCTCACTTGTTCACCTGGCTGGCGGGCTGGGCACCAGTGATCGGCAGCTATGGTATTTCCGTTATTCTGGTACTGACCGCCAGCAGCCTGATCCAGACATTACGCACTACCCGGCTACGTTACTTGTTAGTACTGCTGCTTTGGCCCACGGGGTACTGGTTACAGCAGCAGCAGTGGACCACGGCGATCGACACACTAACGGTCAGCAGCGTACAGGGCAATATCAACCAGAACCTGAAATGGAAACCGGAGATGGTCAGTCCGACCATCAACCTGTATATCAAGGAAACCAGAAAACTCTGGGACAGCGACCTGATTGTCTGGCCTGAAACAGCCGTGACACTGGTTTATGACCAGTTTCTACCCTATCTTGACGAACTCAGTCACAACGCCCAACTGCATAATTCCGGCTTGATTACCGGCATTGCCTACCGTTATCCCCCCAATCATCCGCTGGCTGGGGAGTACCACAATAGCGTGGTTGCGGCGGGTATGGCTGACGGCCTGTATCACAAGCAACAACTGGTGCCTTTTGGCGAATTTATCCCTTTTGAAAGTCAGCTACGCGGATTAATTCCCTTTCTTGATCTGGAAATGTCGAGTTTTCTGCATGGTGCTGCCGAGCAGCCGCTGATCCGTTTTGAAGCACATGACCAGCTGTATCTGATAGCCCCTTATATCTGCTACGAAATCGCCTACCCCCAACTGGTGGGCGAGATGGCCAAGAATGCCAACCTGCTGGTTACAGTGAGTAATGACGCCTGGTTTGGTGACTCTCTCGGGCCAAAACAGCATATGGGACTGGCGCAAATGCGCGCACTGGAAACCGGACGCTATTTGCTCCGCTCGACCAACACCGGTATCACCGCGCTGGTCAACCATCACGGCCGTATCGTAAAACAGCTACAGACCAGTACCCTGGGCAGTCTGACCGCCAAGGCGGAATTACGCACAGGAGAAACCCCCTACACCCACTGGGGACTGATTCCTCTATATGCTTTCTGCCTGATATCCCTGATATGTGCTGCCGGTCTGATCATCACGGTCCGACCAACATCTGCAACGAGCAAACCCTGATGGCCAGATTATTATTCAAGCTGAATAACGTACCGGATGAAGAAGCCAATGCCGTGCGGACTTTACTGGAACAGCATGATATTCCGTATTATGAAACCCATGCCGGTCGTTGGGGGATAGCGGTAGCGGCTATCTGGTTAGTGAGTGCTGACGATTATGCCGAAGCCAGGTCCCTGATCGACCAGGTACAGCACAATCTGTTAACCCAAAAACAGACTGGCGATCCGGATCAGCTACCAGCGTCTCTACGCCAGCGCTTTCAGGAACGTCCCGTCGATTTTTTTCTGGTAGTAGTGGCGATAGCTATTATTATCATGCTGACCGTATGGCCATTTTTAACCGCGTTTGAATAACCGGCTTGCGGTTATTCAGCCAGGTTTGATTGGGCCAAACGATGCAGTGTTGCTTCCAGAATCGGCTGATTCGCCGCCGGAAAATTGTAATCAAGCAATTCCCTGGCGGTTACCCAGGTAATCGGCTGGCCTTCGGCACCATGAGCCTGTAACGCTTCAGCCGCCGTAACAGCAACCCAATACACATCCAGTCTCACCGACTTGTCAGGATAATCGAAGCAGACTTCAATCAGTGCCGACAGGCAGGCAGGCTCCAGCTGCAATCCCAGCTCTTCGTCCAACTCTCGTATCAGCGCGGCCGTCGTTGTTTCCCCAGCTTCAATTTTGCCACCTGGAAATTCCCAATAGCCGCCCTGATGTTTGTTATCCGGACGTTTTGCGATCAGGATTTGCTGTTGCGGATTACAGATCACCGCAACGGCAACAGCCAGTTGAAGTGGCTGGGTATCAGCGCCAATTACCATCAGGAACGGTAATCAGCATTGATGCTGACATATTCATGCGACAGATCGGTCGTCCAGATAGTCTCGGTTACATCACCACGCCCAAGGGCAATACGTACGGTAAACTCAGGCTGTTTGAAAATCGCAGCACCAGCATCTTCGTTATAACCATCACAACGACCGCCATCTTCCACGATTTGTACGTCATCCAGCCAGATCTGGATTTTTTCCAGTTCCATGTCTGCTACACCGGCACGACCAACAGCGGCCAGAATACGACCCCAGTTGGCATCGGAGGCAAACATCGCTGTCTTGACCAGAGGTGAATGGGCCACGGTATAGGCCACATCCAGCGCTTCTTGCGCGGCTTGTGCCTCGACCACTTCGACGGTGACAAACTTGGTTGCCCCTTCCCCGTCACGCACAATGGCCTGAGCCAACAACTGGAATGCGATTTTCAGTTCGGCAAACAGGGCTTCAGCCACTGCCGAATCGGCATCATCAATGGTCAGGGTCGACTGACCCGTTGCAATTAACAGGCAACTGTCGTTAGTGGAGGTATCACCGTCAATGGTAATACGGTTGAACGAGGCATTCGCCAGGCGTCCACACCACTGTTCCAGCACGGTTTTGTCAATGCGAACATCCGTGGCGATAAAACCCAGCATGGTCGCCATATCCGGCTTGATCATACCAGCACCCTTGGAGATGCCTGTGATCGTTACTTCGTGGCCATCCAGCTCAAAACAGTGAGAGTAACCTTTGGGCAAGGTGTCGGTTGTCATGATGCCACGGGCTGCACGGGCCCACTGATCGTCGCCCAGGTGAGCCAGAGCCAGTGGAATACCCCGTTCAAAGGCATCCATATTCAGCGGCTCACCAATCACGCCGGTCGAGAATGGCAAGACCTGGCTGCTGGCCACACCGGTTGCCTGCGCCAGTAGCTCACAACTACGTCGAGCATTGGCAAATCCCTGCTTGCCTGTCCCGGCGTTGGCATTGCCGGTATTGATCAGCAGGTAACGTGGCGCCTGCAGCGCCAGATGTTCACGAGCAACCACGACCGGGGCGGCACAAAAGGCATTTCGGGTAAATACTCCGGCGACTTCTGTGCCTTCCGCCAGCTCAAAAATTACCATGTCGTCCCGGTTTGGATAACGCACGGCAGACTGGGCAACCCCCAGCCGCACACCGGCAACAGTTGCAAAATCTTCAAATACAGAAAAATTAACGGCCATCTTGTTTCTCTTGTGCCTTATGACAGCTTGCCATGGCAATGCTTGTATTTTTTACCCGAACCACACGGACAGAGCTCATTACGACCTACCTTGCGATCGTCACGTACAAATGGCTGCGCCTGATCATCACCTTCGGCCTGCTCGATTGGCTCATCCGCCACCATGCTGGTCGTTGCTTCGTGTTCGTACTTGGCCAACTGGGCCTGGGCTTCAGCTTCCGCCCGGCGTTTTTCTTCCATTGCCTGCACTTCTGACTCTTCACGCACTTTGACATGAGAGAGTACACGGATGGTTTCGCGCTTGATATTGCTCAGCAATTCCTGGAACAGGATAAATGATTCACGCTTGTATTCCTGTTTCGGATTCTTCTGGCCATAACCACGCAAGTGGATTCCCTGACGCAGATGATCCATGGTCGCCAAGTGCTCTTTCCAGAGGTTGTCGACGATCTGCAGCATGACTTGCTTTTCAAAACCACGCAGTGTTTCCCGACCGGCAGATGCTTCCTTCTCTTGGTAGGCTTGCTCAATGGCCGTCAGAATACGTTCACGCAGCGTCTCTTCGTACAGTTTGTCTTCCGAGTCCAGCCATTGCTGAATTGGTAAATCGACATCAAATTCTGATTTCAGATGCGCTTCCAGCCCAGCGATATCCCACTGCTCTTCCAGACTTTGTGGGGCGATATAGTCATTAATCGCATCATCAACCACGTCTTTCCGGATCGTGGAGATAATGTCACCAATATCTTCCATCGCCATCAGGTCATTACGCTGCTCATAAACCACCCGACGTTGATCGTTGGCAACATCATCGTATTCAAGCAGCTGTTTACGAATATCAAAGTTACGGCCTTCCACCTTGCGTTGTGCTTTCTCAACGGCATTGGTGACCATTTTGTGCTCGATGGATTCGCCGTCTTTCATGCCCAGCGCTTGCATCATGTTACGCATACGGTCGGACATGAACATACGCATCAGACTGTCATCCAGCGACAGGAAAAACCGGGTTGAACCGGCATCCCCCTGACGACCCGCACGACCACGCAGCTGATTATCGATACGGCGTGATTCATGACGTTCGGTACCGACGATATGCAGCCCCCCGGCTTCCAATACCGCATCATGCCGTTCTTGCCAGTCCTTCTTGACTGCGGCGATTTCTTCCTCGGTAGGATTATCCAGGCGGGCAACTTCAGACTCCCAGTTACCACCCAGCATGATATCGGTACCACGACCTGCCATGTTGGTCGCGATGGTCACGGCTCCCGGACGACCGGCATCAGCGATAATTTCTGCTTCGCGTGCATTTTCCTTGGCGTTCAGCACATTGTGCGGAATCTTGGCTTTTGTCAGTAATCCAGCCACATATTCGGAAGATTCAATCGACGCGGTACCCACCAGTACCGGACGTTTCAGCTCAATTACCGCACGTACTTCTTCGACAACCGCTGCGTATTTTTCTGGCTGGGTAGCGTAAATCACATCATTGTAATCGATTCGCTGGACGGGTTTGTTGGTCGGAATCACCACCACATCAAGGCCATAGATCTGGTTAAATTCAAATGCTTCGGTATCGGCAGTACCAGTCATACCAGCCAGTTTTTCATACAGCCGAAAGTAGTTCTGGAAAGTCGTGGAAGCCAGAGTCTGACTTTCGGCCTGGATACGGACACCCTCTTTGGCTTCAATAGCCTGATGCAGGCCTTCGCTCCAGCGACGCCCTGGCATGGTACGTCCGGTATGCTCGTCGACAATGACTATCTGGTTATTCTGGACAATATAGTCGACGTTTTTATGGTAAATCGCATGGGCCCGCAAAGCGGAATGGACATGGTGCAGCAAGTTGAGATTCTGGGTGGCATACAGGCTTTCACCGGCTTCCAGAATTCCCTCGTCAACCAACATGCCTTCAACAAATTCGTGCCCTTCCTCAGTCATTTCAACTGAACGGGTTTTTTCATCGATAATAAAGTGCCCGGAAACCGGGGTATCGTCTTCGTCCAGTTCACCTTGGACCAGCTTGGGTGCCAGCAAATTAATCTTGCGGTACAGCTCGGAATTATCCTGAGCAGGGCCAGAAATAATCAAAGGAGTTCGGGCTTCATCGATCAGAATAGAATCCACCTCATCGACGATGGCGAAATACAATTCGCGCTGCACCTTATCGTCCAGAGAAAACGCCATATTGTCGCGCAGGTAATCGAAACCGAATTCGTTGTTGGTGCCGTACACGATGTCCGCTTGGTATTGCTCGCGCTTTTCTGCGGTTTGCTGGCCGGGGACAACAACACCAACACTCAACCCCAGGTATTCATACAGTGGACGCATCCACTCGGCATCACGACGCGCGAGATAATCGTTCACGGTAACGACACTGACGCATTTGCCTGTCAAAGCATTCAGATAGGTTGGCAAGGTACCCACCAGGGTTTTACCTTCGCCGGTACGCATCTCGGCAATACGGCCTTCATGCAGGGTAACACCACCAATCAGCTGGACGTCAAAGTGACGCATCCCCATCACTCGCCGGCTGGCTTCCCGGCAGACGGCGAAAGCTTCTGGCAGCAGGGCATCCAGTTTTTCACCACCTTCCAGGCGCTGCTTGAATTCAGCAGTTTTGGCCTGCAACTCGGCATCAACAAGCGCTTTCAGGGCTTCTTCATGGCTGTTTATCTGTGTAACCAGCTTACCCATACGCTTCAGTTCCCGGCTATTTTTACTGCCGAAAAGCTTGCGAAAAATATTACCCATCATGAGATTCTAACTATCCAATTTGCAAATACAGTGAGGCCCGGACGGACTGAAACGCTCGATTATACGCGCTTCAGATGACAAGTCCGAGATGGTGACAAGTAATTTGATCAATGCCTATCGGAGGGTACGATGAAGATATGCAGATGGGTCAACTGTCCGGCCGTTTTTGTACACTTCAAAATGCACATGAGGGCCGGTTGAACGGCCACTACTTCCCATCAAGGCAATAACATCGTCTTTACGAACGATATCGCCGACCTTGACGTTCAGCTCAAAGCAGTGGGCATAACGCGTTTTATAGCCATTGCCGTGATTGATCTCAACCAGTTTGCCATAGCCATAACGATCACCAGCCCAGGTAACAACCCCAGACGCAACCGCAATAATATCCGACCCCTGCTTACCGGCAAAATCAACACCGCCATGCCATGCCAGCTGGCCGGTAAAAGGATCGGTACGACGACCATAGCGGGAAGACATCCAGCCTTTTTTGATCGGTCGGCCAGTTACAAATGTATCCGCATCCAGCCGTTGGGCAGACATCAGGTCATCCAGCACTTCCAGCTGCTGCTCACGATGACCAATACGATTAGCCAGGTCATTCAGCACATCGCTGATTTCCGGCGCTTCGTAGGCTTCACCCAGTGTCTTTGGCCCGCCCAAAGCAGGTGCCATGGAAAAATCGAATTCATCGGCTTCCAGATTGGCAACACTGACCAGGCGTTCACCCAGAGCATCCAAACGCATCAGACGGGACTGCAGCTCGGCCAGTTTGACCGTTAGTGCCTGTAATTCCTGATTGGTCTGGACACGAATCTGCTCCAGCTCCTGACGCTGCAGGCTGAGATCATTTTCCCAGGCTTCTGCTGCCTGTGGCTCCAGGGAAAAACCTTCATCTGCCAACCAGTCAACCAACCAGAACCCGGCCATCCCCATTGCAAAAGGCAGGGCCACAAGGCACCCAAATAACAATGTCTTGGCAGGTGTGGTCAATCGGTAAGTACGGGACTCTCCGTGACGCTGACCAACAACAATAATGTTCATAAATAACCAGGTAAGTGACGATTACCAACTTGCTTGCTACTTATTGACACCAACCGCATCACAAACGAAGCCTTACAAACCGCAAAACTCATCAGAATCCACCAACAAACAGACAAAAACAAGGCCATATAGTATGGCCTTCGGGTATTGCTATAGTTTTTCAGATGCAATCAGCCAGCAGCAGCTGGGCGCATATAAGTAATCGGTGCAGTTTCTTCGGTAAATTCAACGAATTCCCATGCATCTTCATGCGCCAGCAACTCTCGTAACAGACAGTTATTCAGCCCATGACCAGACTTGTAGCCAATGTACTCACCGATCAGGCTATGCCCAAGCAAATACAGATCACCGACTGCGTCCAGTATCTTGTGTTTGACGAACTCATCTTCATAACGCAAGCCGTCTTCATTCAGAACCCGATAATCATCCACTACGATCGCATTTTTAACGCTACCGCCCAGCGCCAGGTTCTTGGAGCGCATATACTCAAGATCCTTGGTAAAGCCGAAGGTACGCGCACGGCTTACTTCCTTGACGTATGACGTCGAGGAAAAATCCAGGCTGGCCTTCTGAACACTCTGTTTGAGTACTGGATGATCGAAATCAATTTCAAACGATACCTTGAAGCCATCATAAGGAGCAAAAGAAGCGGTTTTGTCACGCTCTTTGACTTCGATACGACGTTTGATACGGATAAAACGCTTTGGAGCATCCTGCTCCATCAAACCTGCCGATTGCAGCAAAAATACAAATGGGCCAGAGCTGCCGTCCATAATAGGCACTTCGCGGGCACTGACTTCTACAATCGCGTTGTCGATACCCAGCCCGGCCATGGCCGACAACAGGTGTTCTACCGTATCGACTTTGGCGTGATCACGTACAAGGGTGGTGGACAAGGTGGTTTCGCCGACATTCAACGCATGCGCAGGAATATCAACGACAGGGTCAAGATCGGTACGACGGAATACGATCCCTGTATTAACCGGGGCGGGCTTCAGAGTCAGGTAGACCTTTTCACCGGAGTGAAGGCCTACACCTGAAGCGCGGATAGTGTTCTTTAAGGTGCGTTGAGGGATCATTCTGACAATCCTGCCATTTCTGGTCGTTTCTTATACAAATAGATAGATCCTGCAATTATAGCAGGAATGCAAGAACACGCTAGCGGCATGCTCTTTTTACTCAATCTGCCTGACGACGCAAGAAAGCAGGTATATCCAGATACTCCATGTCTTGCCGTGTTTGTGGTTCCGCTTTTGTCGCAGCTTGAGCTCCCGCTCCAGCCTGACGAGTCACGGCTGGACGATCAAGCTTGTTGTAGTCTGGAGTACCATCTGCACGCTTTGGCGCCGGTGTATTATCGACTACTTTTTTGGGACGGGGTTCCGTTGCAGGAGCTGAAGAACTGCTGGCATGGAAATTCAGGCCAGTGGCAACAACAGTAACCCGCAGCTCATCGGTCATTTCCGGATCAATAACAGTACCGACAACAACCGTTGCATCTTCAGCAGCGTATTCACCAATAATGTCACCTACTTCCGAGAATTCGCCCAATGACAAATCATAGCCTGCGGTCACATTCACCAGGATGCCACGTGCTCCTTTCAGGTTGACGTCTTCCAACAGAGGACTGCCAACAGCTGCTTCTGCGGCCTGACGTGCACGGTCTTCGCCACTGGCGGAACCGCTACCCATCATGGCCTGGCCCATTTCGGACATAACTGTTCGCACATCGGCAAAGTCAACGTTGATCATGCCTTGCTGGGTAATCAGATCGGCAATGCCTTTGACCGCGCCATACAGCACGTCATTGGCAGTGCGGAAAGCATCCATCAATGTGGTGCCTTTACCCAGGACCGACAGGAGTTTTTCATTAGGGATAGTAATCAGTGAGTCAACATGCTCGCTTAACTGTTTCAGGCCAACTTCTGCCATGGCCATACGTTTTTTACCTTCAAACGAAAACGGCCGGGTAACAACAGCAACAGTCAGGATGCCCAGTTCACGGGCAATTTCAGCAACAACAGGAGCGCCACCTGTACCAGTGCCTCCCCCCATGCCAGCTGTAATAAAGACCATGTCAGCACCTTTCAGGGCCTCTGCGATACGATCACGATCTTCCATCGCCGCCTGGCGACCAACATCGGGATTCGCGCCAGCACCCAGTCCTTTGGTCAGGCCAACACCCAGTTGAATTACAGAACGAGCACCAACATTACGCAACGCCTGAGCGTCGGTATTGGCACAGATAAAATCAACGCTATCAATGTTGCTTTCTACCATGTGCTGGACGGCATTACCGCCACCGCCACCCACGCCGATAACCTTGATTATCGCCTCTTCCGGCACATCATCTGCTAACTCAAACATATCGCCTTCTTTTCCAAATGACATGATGCCCCCCCTCTCTACTACCCATCATTACATTAAATACTAAAAGTTGCCTTTTATCCATTCCGATAACTGTGTAAAGATGCCGGAATGTGATTTACCTTCAATTATAGCTACTGGCTTATTTTTAGCCTGTTTCACAGCGTAAAGAAGTAACCCTACAGCGGTACTATAAATAGGGTTATTAATTACGTCAGTTAACCCGGAAACCCCATGAGGCCGGGCCAATCGGACTGGCATATGAAATATCTCTTCTGCCAATTCAACCACACCTTCCATTTTTGATGTGCCGCCGGTCAGTACAACACCAGCAGGGATTAATTCATCATAGCCGCTACGACGCAATTCTGCCTGAATAAGAGAAAATAATTCATCATATCGAGGCTCGACCACTTCTGCCAAAGATTGCCGTGACAGCTGACGTGGCGGGCGTTCACCAACACTCGGAACATTGATCATCTCATCTTCGTGCGCCAACTGGCGCAAGGCGCAGGCGTACTTGATTTTTATCGCTTCGGCATGCTGGGTCGGTGTTAATAATGCCATTGCGATATCATTGGTCACCTGATCCCCTGCAATTGGAATAACAGCGGTGTGCCGTATAGCGCCATCGGTAAAAATAGCTATATCAGTGGTACCACCACCGATATCTACCATACAGACTCCCAATTCCCGCTCATCATCACTTAACACGGCATAACTGGATGCCAATTGTTCCAGAATAATATCATCAGTACTCAGTTCACAACGTTGTACACAACGTTCAATATTTTGCGCTGCATTCACCGCTGCAGTTACCAGATGTACCTTGGCCTCCAGCCTGACACCGGCCATTCCTACCGGTTCACGAATACCTTCCTGATGGTCGACTGAATATTCCTGGGGCAGAACATGGATCGTACGTCGATCCTGTGGAATAGCGACAGCTTGAGCAGCGTCGATGACCCTCTCCACGTCGGCTTCCGTGATCTCGGCTCCCCTGACGGCGACTACGCCATTGGAGTTTTGTGACTGTACATGGCTGCCAGCAATACCGGCATACACCGAATGAATGGTACAGCCCGCCATCAGTTCGGCTTCTTCAACTGCACGGCGAATTGACTGCACAGTGGACTCGATATTAACCACTACGCCTTTTTTCATCCCCCGACTGGGGTGACTGCCGAGACCAACAATTTCAATACCGCCATCTGATGTCACTTCCCCGACAATAGCAACAATCTTGGACGTTCCTATATCCAGTCCCACCAGCATTTGACCTGCCTGTGCATTTGCCATTACCCGGTTACCCCTGTTGTTTGCCAGCGAATAGCCGCACCCTTGCCATATCTCAAATCCACCTGGCGTACCTCTTTAGCATCCAGCGCTCCCAATAGAGCAATCAGACGCTGTAATCGTTCTTCAAAATACTGGCGTCCAAAACGAACAATCCAGCCATTTGACAATGTTGCATCGACTGCCTGCACCGCATTAACACTCATGCTATTCACGGTCAAACCCTGACCAGTCAAAGCCTGCTGCAGGCGTCGAAAATATTTCACTGATTCATTCTTCACCGGATCAGCCCCGTATAGTCGCATCAGCCCGGTTGTGGCGAATCCAGGCGGTATTGCCGACAGACGACCCGTGGCAGTCAGTAGCTGTTCATCATTCCATAGCGCCACCGGCAACTCCTCATACAACAGTAATTCCACACTGTCCGGCCAGTGCTTTCTGACCGCAACACGGCTCACCAGTGGAATAGCCGCCACCTGCTGCTGAACCTGGTTCACATCCAGAGTAAAGAAACTCTTGTCTCTCACCCACAATAACTGGCGCGCAATATCTTCTGCATTCAAAACATTCAGCCGGCCAACCACCACCACCGCTTGAACCGGCCAGGTGTGATAGGCCTGACGTACAACCACTCCGGCACCGACAAAGAGCAGCGCAATAACCAGTCCGATCCAGACCTGAACGGGAATATGCAGTCGCCGGGTAATTGGCTCACGTCTGACTGGTGTCAGAGTGGCACCGCGTGCTGGTTGCTTGTCCGACATATCAGTGCTTCTTCACTTCTTCCAGCAAGCGGATAACCAATTGCGTAAATGACATCCCCACTGCCCGGGCCGCCATTGGCACCAGGCTATGGTCCGTCATACCCGGACTGGTATTCACTTCCAGTAGCCAGAATTGGCCATCGGCATCGGCCATCACATCCACTCGCCCCCAGCCCTGACAACCAATCAGATCGAAGGCCGTCATGGCCAGTTGCTGCAACTCGGCTTCTTTCTCAGCACTCAGGTCCGATGGCAATAAATATTCTGTGTCTAATGATTCGTATTTTGCCTCATAATCATAAAACTCATGTGACGTTTTCAACTGAATCACAGGCAGTGCCTGTCCCCCCACCAGAGCAATGGTGTACTCGTTCCCGGTAATCCAGCGTTCTGCCAGCACCAGCGCATCGTATTGACTGGCAAATTGATAACTGTCTTGCAGGGCTTGCGCATCATGTACTTTACGCATGCCAATGCTGGAACCCTCATGGGCAGGCTTGACGATGACGTCATGCCCCAATTCCTGAATGACGTGTTGCCAGTCAGATTGCTGCCCCAGTAGCACCGCCGCGGGTGTTGGCAAGCCAGCAGCCTGCCAGATCAGCTTGGTGCGCCACTTGTCCATTCCCAGTGCCGATGCCATAACACCACTACCGGTATAGGGAATCCGGAGCCACTCCAGTAACCCCTGAATGGTACCATCTTCGCCGCCCCGCCCATGCAATGCGATAAATGCCATATCAAAATGCTCACGCGCCAGGCAAGCCGCAATGTCTTCTTGTACATCCACGCCAACAGCATCCACCCCGGCAGCGACCAGGGCGCTCAACACAGCCTCACCGCTGCGTAGCGATACGGCACGTTCAGCAGAAACACCGCCCATCAAAACGGCTACACGACCAAATCCGCTACGATCTGTCATTCATTCGCTCCCTTTGCTTTGGCACGATCAATGGACTCCAACCAGCCAGGTAATTGCTCGGCCAGCCGGGCAGACAAGGAACCAATGTCGCCAGCCCCCTGGGTCAGTAACAAGTCACCGGCTCTGAGCACCCCCGTCAACAGCCCTTCGAGGGATTCGCCACGTTCGATAAATACCGGATCCACCTCTCCGCGCTGACGCAAACTGCCACAGAGTGAGCGGCCATCCGCACCGGCAATTGCTTTTTCTCCAGCGGGATAAACATCCATCAACAACAGGATATCCACGGTCGATAATACTTTGACAAAATCTTCATACAGGTCACGCGTACGGCTAAATCGATGCGGTTGAAACAGCATCACCAGACGGCGGTCGGGAAAACCCTTGCGAATGGCTTCAATCGTCACTTCCAGCTCACGGGGGTGATGACCATAGTCATCCACCATCATCACATTGCCACCTGCCAGTGGATATTCTCCACAGACCTGGAAACGCCGCCCGACACCGGCAAATTTTTCCAGTGCCGAACGGATTGCTTCATCAGGCACACCTTCTTCATCGGCAACCGCAACCGTTGCCAGCGCATTAAGAACGTTATGCCGACCTGGCATCCGCATACGAATATTCAGTGGCTGACGATCCCCTGGCCGCACCAGAGTGAACTCGGTAAACAGCCCCTGCTGAACCACATTGATCGCCCGATAGTCGGCATCTCCGGAAAAACCGTAGGTCACGGTCTGACGGGAAATGGCAGGCAGAATGGAGCGTACTGTCTCGTCGTCAATACAGATCACTGCCAACCCATAAAATGGCAGGTTTTGCAGGAAATCAACGAAGGTCTGCTTTAATCGCTCAAAGTCGCCGCCATAAGTCGACATATGGTCCGCATCAATATTGGTAACGATCGACACCATCGGCTGCAGATGCAGGAAGCTGGCATCACTTTCATCTGCCTCGGCAATCAGGTAACGACTGGCCCCCAAGCGGGCATTGGCACCGGCACTGTTCAACTTGCCACCAATAACAAAGGTCGGGTCCAGCCCGGCCTCCGCAAAAATACTGGTCAACAAGCTGGTCGTGGTGGTTTTACCGTGAGTGCCGGCAACCGCCACCCCATGACGAAAACGCATCAGTTCCGCCAGCATTTCTGCCCGTCGCACGACCGGCTTGCGTTGTTCCAGGGCCGTCGATACTTCCGGGTTGCTGACATCAATCGCCGACGACACCACCACCACATCGGCGCGCGCCACATTGTCTGCGGCGTGGCCAATAAACAATGTCACCCCCAGATTTTGCAGGCGACGGGTCACCGCGGAAGCCCGGATATCGGAACCAGTGATGGTATAGCCCTGGTTCAACAGCACTTCTGCAATACCACACATCCCGGTGCCACCAATACCCACAAAGTGAATGCAACGAATACGCCGCATTTCGGGAATCATATGTGCCAGCGGACCATTCGCCAGCGTCGCTTCTGCAGACGCATTAATCACGGGTTTTCCTCATAATCTGTTCAACAGCCAGTGCGGTTGCATCCGGCCGGGCCTGTGCATGACTTTGATCGGCCATGCCTTGTAAACGGGCACGATCCTTATCCAGCAAGCCTATTGTTTGTTGTAGCCACTCTGGCGTCAGATCCTTCTGTTGACAGATCAGTGCGGCCTGATTGTTTGCCAAATAACCGGCATTGATGGTTTGATGATCATCGACCGCATAAGGGAACGGCACAAAAATCGCCGCTTTACCGACCGCCGCAACTTCCGATACCGTCAAGGCACCGGAGCGACAAATCATCAGATCGGCCCAGCCATAAGCCGCCGCCATATCGTCAATAAATGCAGAGACGTCTGCGACCACATCACTGGCAGCATACGCCGCCAGCATACGCTCAGCATCCCGCTTGCCAACCTGGTGGCGCAAGTTCGGCCGCCCAGCCGCTGGCATCGCTTGCCAACAAGCCAGGACGGCATCGTTCAGGGCCGACGCACCAAGACTGCCGCCCACCACCAGAATATTCAAAGGGCCAGACAAGGGCACGGCACGGGCTGGTAACTCGACCAGTTCACGACGTACCGGATTGCCCACTGTCATCGCGCCAGCCAGAGCACCGGGAAAGGCCTGCAAACTCAAGTGCGCGATGCGGTTAAGCCAGCGGTTGGTCATTCCAGCAATTGCATTCTGTTCATGGATCACCAGAGGCACTCCGGCAAGCCGTGCTGCCACCCCTCCGGGGCCGGCAATATAACCACCAAACCCCACCACGATATCGGCCTTGATGGCACGAATAACCGCCCGTGACTGCCAGGTTGCCAGGGCAATACGCCAGGGGGCCATCATCAGACCCTTGATGCCTTTGCCACGCAAACCTCGAATATTCACTGCATGCAGCGGGTACCCTGCAGCAGGAACCAGATTTTGTTCCATGCCATAAGGTGTTCCAAGCCAGTGAATCACATAGCCTTGTGCTACCAGAGCACGGGCAACCGCCAATGCCGGGAACACATGTCCCCCGGTACCAGCAGCCATAATCAGGGCCACTTTGCTACGACTGGATCCTGAAGGCTTCATGCCCTACCTCCGTTATCTCTTGGTTCCGGCTCAGGCATCAGCATGGCCTCGTGCTTGATTCGCATAACAATACCAACCATGGCACAGGCCAGAATCAGGCTACTGCCGCCATAACTGAAAAATGGCAAGGTCAGACCCTTGGTCGGTAACAAGCCGATATTCACACCCAGGTTAATAACAATCTGTAGTGCCAGCATCGAGCCAATACCGGCGGCAATATACGCGCCGTACAACAGTCCACGCTGTTGGGCAATCCAGACGGTTTGCCAAATCCGTACGACCAGAAAAGTCAGCAAGCCAATAGCCATCAGGCCACCAAACAAGCCTGTCTCTTCAGCCCAGATGGCAAACACAAAGTCGGTGTGTGCTTCCGGCAAATAAAACAGTTTCTGCACACTTTCTCCCAACCCGACCCCAAACCATTCACCACGACCAAAAGCGATCAATGACTGCGTCAGCTGATACCCGGTGCCATATACATGCTCAGGTGCCCAAGGATCCAGATACGCCATCAAGCGCGCAACCCGCCACTCTTCCGACGTTAATGCCACAACCGACAGAGCACCGGTGCCAATCATCAATAAAAAATATTGCCCGGCTTTCACACCACCGAGAAACAGCTGGATCATGGTGGCTCCCAGCAACACGACCGCTGCACCAAAATCCGGTTCCATCAGTAACAACAGCACCATGATAACCAGCACAATCAAGGGTTTGATAAACCCCCAGAAACGCTCACGCACTTCTGGCAAGCGCCGCACCAGATAGCCAGCCACATAAAAAACGGCCGCCAGCTTGGCCAGCTCGGACGCCTGCAACTTGAACAGGACAAAATTCAGCCAACGACGACTGCCGTTAACTTCATGACCAACCCCCGGCACCAACACCAGACACAAGCCCGCAAAGCCCACCGCCAGCATTGGCAACTCAAACTGGCGCCAGCGTGCCAGACTGATCTGGCTGGCGCCGTACAAGGCAACCACACCCAGAATCAGATACACACCATGACGAATCGCAAAATACGCCGCATTACCGGTCAGTTTTTCGCCAATACCGGTAGACGCCGAAGCCACCATGACCCAGCCCAGCACCATCAGCAGCAACCAGGGAACAAAATGTTGATCACGGGCTTGCCAGCGCAGACTGTCAATCATCCATCAGACTCCCGACCAAGGCGCCAAAATGCCGGCCCCGTTCCACGTAATTGGCAAACTGATCCAGGCTGGCACAGGCGGGCGACAACAGTACCCGGTCGCCCGGCTGCGCCTTTGCAACAGCCAGCGCAAACGCCTCAGCCAGATATTGACAGCTATACGTCGGACAACTGTCGGACAGCGTCGCCGCCAATGCTTCACCATCCTGACCAAAACAACACACACCGGCGACCCCCGTGGCACACGCCGGAGCCAGAGGCTGAAAGTCCTGTTGCTTGCCATCCCCCCCTGCCAGCAACCACAACGCACCAGCCTGACCGGTCAGGCCCTGGATCGCGGCCAGTGTAGAGCCAACATTGGTGCCCTTGGAGTCATTGATAAACACCACCCCGTTATGCTCGCCAACCCACTCACAGCGATGCGCCAAGCCGGTAAAACGGCTCAGCGTCATACGGGCCTGGGCCGGACTGACACCAACGGTTTCGACCAACGCCAACGCTGCCATCACATTCGCCAGATTGTGACGGCCATGTATTTTCAATTCCGAGCTGTGTACCAGCTGCATACCGGCACGCACAATCCAATCGCCAGCAACACCATCACAGTCGCCCGCTTGCAGGCCAAAATCATCCTCTGTCGGGGCCTTGATGGTGAAACCGGCGGCTTCAATAATCTCGCCACACGGATTACTGGCCGCATCATCACGATTCACAACGGCCAACTCACAACCAGTAAAAATACGTTGCTTGGCCAGTTGGTAAGCCGCCATCCCCTGATAACGATCCATATGGTCTTCGCTCAGGTTCAGAATGGTCGCCACTCGTGCCTTCAGGCTCGCTGTCGTTTCCAGCTGGAAACTCGATAGTTCCAGCACATACACATCCGGTTGCGGCCCAGCCAATAAATCCAGTACCGGCACCCCGATGTTGCCGCCCATTTCCGCGGCAACCCCGGCATCCCGCAAGATATCCCGGACCAGGGTAGTGACCGTACTCTTGCCGTTGGAACCAGTGATCGCAATCACCGGCACCCGGTTCTGGCGAGCAAACAGCTCAACATCCCCAATCACGTCCACCCCCGCAGCCAAGGCCTGCTGTAGTGCAGGGTCAGACAAAGCCATCCCCGGGCTGACAATAATCTGCTGATAAGCAGACAGGCGCTGACCATCCAGCGCCCCCAGATACAGATTCGCGGCCGGAAAAAGAGTGCTCAGACTGCTCGCTGCCGGGCAATCGGTACGGCTGTCACACAGATCAAACGACCAGCCCATTCGCTGGCAATAGCGCGCCGTCGCCTGGCCTGAGATTCCCAGTCCGACGATCAAGCGTTTGATATCTGCTTCTGCCAGCGTCATAGATACAACCTGTTATCGAATTTTCAAGGTAGCCAGTCCGGCTAGCACCAAAATAATAGTGACAATCCAGAAGCGGACAATCACCCGCGGTTCTGGCCACCCCTTTAACTCAAAGTGATGATGCAGGGGTGCCATACGGAAGATGCGTTTCCCCGTCATTTTGAATGATCCCACTTGCAGGATGACCGACAGGGTTTCGGCAACAAAAATACCGCCCATGATAAACAGCACCACTTCCATGCGAATGATCACCGCCACAATACCCAACGCAGCTCCCAGCGCCAGCGAGCCCACGTCTCCCATAAATACCTGGGCTGGATAGGTGTTAAACCAGAGGAACCCAATCCCTGCCCCTACCATGGCACCACAGAAAACCACCAGTTCCCCAGCGCCGGCAATGTAGGGAATATGCAGATAATTGGCGTAGTTCACATGACCCGCCAAGTAAGCACATACGCCCAATGCCGCGCTGACCATCACCGTTGGCATAATCGCCAGACCATCCAGACCATCGGTCAGATTGACAGCATTACTGGAGCCAACAATGACGAAGTAACTCAGCAGCACAAACATCAGTCCCAGTTGCGGCATGATGTCCTTGAAAAACGGCATCACAAACAAGGTTTCCTGCGGGCTCTGGGCGCTGTAGTACAGATACGCCGCAGCCATCACACCAAACACCGATTGCCAGAAATATTTCCAGCGCCCCGGCAAGCCTCGTGAATTTTTCTCCACTACCTTGCGGTAGTCATCAACCCAGCCAATGGCACCAAACATCAGCGTCAACACCAGCACCACCCAGACAAACCGGTTTTCCAGATTCCCCCACAACAGGGTGCTGACCGCGATCGATAGCAGAATCAGCACGCCTCCCATCGTCGGCGTGCCAGCCTTGCTCAAATGCGATTTTGGCCCGACTTCACGAATCGCCTGACCAATCTGATATTGGTGCAGTTTGCGTATCACAACCGGCCCCAGCACCATCGACACCACCAGTGCCGTAATGACGGAGAAGATACTTCTTAACGATAAATAACCCACGACACCAAAACCCGAGTGCCACTGCGTCAGCCATTCCCCCAGCCACAACAACATAAACCTTATTCCTCTGAATGCAGTTGCAGCGCCCGGACCACAGAGTCCATACCAGCGCTGCGCGAACCCTTGACCAGAACGGTCGTCTGGTCGGGCATTTTTTGTTTTATCAGCGCCACCACCCCATCCCGATCAGGTAACCAATATCCCTGATCACCAAATGCGGCCACAGTGAAGCGGCTCAATGGCCCGGTTGCAACCAGTGCCGAGACTCCCTGTTGGCGTGCATAACGACCAATATCGCTGTGCGCCTGTTCCGCTTCTTCACCCAGCTCTGCCATATCACCCAGCACCAACCAGGCACCGGAGGCGAGGCTTATTACATCAATCGCTGCGCGAATGGAAGCCGGGTTAGCGTTATAACTGTCATCAATAATTTGCCATTGATTCTGCCCGGCCACGGCCTTCATTCGACCAGCCACAGGCACGGCAGCCTGCAATCCGGCGGCAATCATAGCCGGAGTCATGCCCAATCCCCGGGCTGCCGCAAAAACAGCCAGCGCATTGCTTACATTGTGCTGCCCCGGGAAAGCCAGACACACATGTTGCGACCAACCCTCATGACGGCTATGCACAACAAAATCACTGCCATCCACACGGCATGCCACCTCGCTGGCAAACAAATCAGCGCTGGCCGATAAACCAAACGAGACAACCTGTTTATTGCCCGCCCGTGTTTGCCACGGTGCAAATGCCGGATCATCGGCGTTCAACACCACGATGCCGTTAGCATCGACGCTATCAATCAACTCGCCTTTGGTTTGCACCACCCCGGCCAGAGAGCCAAACCCTTCCAGATGAGCAGCACCCGCGTTAGTGATGATGCCGATGGTTGGTTTGACCAGACAGGCCGTGTAATCAATCTCCCCTGGGCCACTGGCACCCAGCTCCACCACCGCCGCTTCATGCTCCGGTTGCAAAGCCAGCAGGGTTTTGGGTACCCCAATGTGGTTATTCAGATTCCCCGGTGTCATCCAGGTAATAAATTGTTGCTCAAGCACCTTCGCCATCAGCTGCTTCGTCGTGGTTTTACCTGCACTGCCGGTAATCGCCACAATCGGGCCATAAAAGGCGCCCCGTTGCCAGCCTGCAATCTGACCATACGCCAACAGCCCGTCAGCACAGATCAGACACGGGCCATCCAGGGCCTCCGGCGGTACTTCATCCAGCAAGACGGCCACCGCGCCAGCGGCCAACGCCTGGGATGCAAACCGATTACCATCAAAATGCTCGCCCCGCAGCGCGACATACAAGTCGCCCGACTGGATCTGACGTGTATCCGTACAGACACCAGTACAACGCACATCCACGGCTGGTGTTGCCAGGCCCAATAAAGCCGCCACCTGACTGAGGTTAAAATCAAACCGCATGCTGCCCTCCCCTGGGAGACGGGCTACGCGGCACATACCCCAATGCCGCCAGTACATCGGCGTCGCAAAAAGGATGTTTGACACCAGCAATTTCCTGCCAGGTTTCGTGACCTTTCCCTGCGATCACCACCAGCCCCTGTTCCGGCGCATCAGCCAGGGCCTGGGTAATGGCCTGCGTGCGGTCATGCTCCAGGTGCAAACCGGCTTCACTGGCGCCGGGAACTGCCAGTGCATCAGCAAAAATACGCTGCGGATCTTCAAAACGCGGGTTGTCATCGGTCAGCCAGATGGCATCGGCAAACTGCATGGCGACCGCCATCATTTTGGGCCGTTTGCTCCGGTCTCGATCACCACCACAGCCAAATACCAGCGTCAGCGGTTGCTGCCAGGGCTGCAAGGAGGACAGCACGCTGTTCAATGCATCTGGCGTATGGGCAAAATCAATAATAACCGTCGGGCCAGTACCACTGACCGGCTCGTACACATCCATACGGCCAGCCACAGACTGCAGTCCGGCGGCTGCCTCTGTCAGCGCATCCAGATCGTCACCGGCCGCCGCCAACATGGTGATGGCAGCCACTGCATTGGCGAGGTTAAACACCCCCAATAACGGCAACTCCAGCTGGCGGCATCCCCAAGGGGTGGTTAGCTCAGCACACATCCCGTTGCGGTTCAGGGTCAGCAGACGATAACTGACAGACTGAATCGCTGCAGAGCCAGCGTCGCTTGGTGCTGTACTCGCCTGATCCGTCATCTCGCCATAACTGAAACGCTGCCCCGGAATCTCCGGGTCCGCCAGCAAGCGTTGTCCATATGGGCAATCCCGATTAATCACAACAAACCGGGCGTTGTAATCCAGTAACAAGCGGCGCTTGGACTGGAAGTAACTCTCCATATCACCATGATAATCCAGGTGATCCTGGGTCAGATTGGTCAGTAGTGCGCCCTGGAAATGCATGCCGGCCACACGGCCCTGGTCGAGACCGTGGGACGACACTTCCATTGCCGCACGGCCAGCGCCTTGGGCCGTGGTCTGGGCCAGGGTCCGTAAGACCACCGACAAATCCGGCGTGGTATTACGAGTCGGAGTCAAGGCCGGCCAGATACCATTCCCCAGGGTGCCCAGCACCCCGCAAGGCTTGCCCTGCGCCCGGGAAAGCTGGGCCATATACGCCACGCATGAGCTTTTGCCGTTGGTGCCGGTGACCGCCAGAACCGGTAACTGGCCCGCATCCGGATACCGCCGATACAACCAGCTTGCCAGTTGCGCAGACACTTCTGGTGTCGAAAAAACCGGCACCGCGGTCTGGCCAAAATCACAGCGAAAACCGACGTCCGCCTCTTGTAGAACCGCAACCGCACCCTGCTGAATCGCAGCATTGATATAATCAGCCCCGTGGCTCACCGCTCCAGAGCGGGCAACAAACAAGTCACCGGCCTGAACATCTCGGCTATCGGTAACCATATCGGCAAATTCACGATCCCATTCCGGTGGAATAAACAGATCGTCCTGCAATAATTGGGAAAGCTTCATCTCGGGTCTCCGGCAACAATCAGGGCGGCGGCACTCGAATCGTCCGGTGCAATCTGGCGCAAACGTAACGCTTGTTCCATGATGCGAGAAAAAACCGGAGCAGCCACTTCGCCGCCGTAATATTCACGCCCCTGGGGTTCATCAATCGCAACAACCAGCACCAGGTCAGGGTCGGTCAGCGGTGCAATACCGGCAAACACGGCGTTATAGGTCGAATCCTCGTAACCACTATCACCAACCTTGTGGGCTGTGCCTGTTTTGCCGCCGACCCGATAGCCAGCAACACGAGCACGTCGACCGGTGCCGATATCGGAAGTCACGGTTTCGAGAATATCCAGTACCTTGCGAGCGGTATCCGCCGACATTACCTGCTTGCAACCAGGCCGCGCTTCATTGTCCAGTAGCAAGGTCGCGTTGAAACGACAGCCATGCTGGGTAAAACTGGTATAGGATTGCGCCAGCTGTAACGGCGAAACCGCCATGCCGTAACCGTACGACACCGTGGCCAGACGCAAGTCGTCCATCTGTTCGGGATAAGGCAAGATGCCCACACTTTCACCCGGAAAGCCCAAACCACTGGCTTGACCCAGACCGGCCGCTCGCATGATATTGAACAGCACGTCAGCCCCAAGATCGGCTGAAATCAGGCTCACGCCAACGTTACTGGACTTGGTAATCACACCGGTGACATCCAGTACGCCATAGTTGCGATGATCCCGAATGGTCTTGTTTTTGATACGTAAATAACCCGGACTGGTATCAATCGGGGTATCCGGAGCATAGCGGCCGGAATCCAGCGCCGCCGCGACCGTAAACGGCTTCATGGTTGAACCTGGCTCCAGCACATCCGCCAGTGCCCGGTTACGCATAAACTCCGGTTTTAGCCCGGCCCGGTTATTGGGGTTGTACGATGGCTGATTCACCAGCGCCAGTACCTCGCCATTATGAGCATCCAGTAACACCGCACTGCCCGACGTCGCCTGGTGCTGACGCACCGCAGCCATCAGTTCACGATAGGCCAGATATTGCAGCCGCAGGTCGATGGTCAAGCGCAGGTCATGGCCCGGCTGTGCCACGGACTCCACCACGAGTTGTTTTACCACCCGACCGTATCGGTCACGAATCACGGTACGCCGCCCGCCAGTACCGGTCAGGTAATCGTTATAAGCCAGCTCCATTCCTTCCTGGCCGTTACCATCGATATCAACAATCCCCACCAGATGCGATGTCACCTCTGCGGCGGGATAATAACGCCGGAACCGACTGTCAAATTGCAGCCCGTCCAGCCCCAAAGCGGCAACCCGATCGGCCTGGGCCGGTTGTACCTGACGGTCAACGTAATAAAAGCCACGCCCACGCTGGCGGGCTTCGGTAATTTCCTTTGCCAGTGTCGCGGCGGGCATATCCAGCACGTCAGCCAGTGCACCGGCCTGTTTTACATCAAAAACCTGTGGATTCAGGCTGATATCCACCACCGCAGTACTGACCGCCAATGGCTTGCCAAAACGGTCGGTAATCATGCCGCGCCGGGCAGGTTGCAGTTGGGCACGGACAATCCGTTTTTCGCCTTCTTCAAACAGAAACGGCTGATCTACCGTATGTAACGAGATCAGCCGCACCAGAATCATCACCAGCAGCGCAGCCATCACCAGCAGCACTAATACAAAGCGCCAGCGGATAATGCCCGGAGCAGTATGATCATTCGCCAAGCCTGTCATTGAGGAAGAATCCTGACCTGTTGCGGTTCAATCATATTGAGTTCACGTCGTGCGCGCTGATCGATACGGGCATAACTGGTCAATGCCGCCAGCTCCAGAACCAACCGGGTCTGTTCCTGCTGCAAGGCGTCGCTGCGACTATCCAGAGTCTGCCATTGCTGTACCAGCTGGCGATGACCATGGCTGACGCCGATCTGTACCAGCGCAGAAGCCACAACCACCAACCAGACCAGGACCACTGCCAGGTTCATGACAACCGTTCGGCAATGCGTAATACCGCACTGCGGGCACGGGCATTACTGCGCACTTCGTCATCATCGGGCATGATGGCTTTCCCAATACGTTTCATGGTTTTACCCAGGTCTGCTTCCAGTATCGGGAAGCCGGGAGGTACATCGCGTCCTTTTTCCTGTGCCCGGATAAAGCGTTTCACCATGCGGTCTTCCAGCGAATGAAAGCTGATTACCGCCAGGCGGCCACCGGGTAACAAGAAGTCGACGCTTTCGTCCAGTACCCGCTCCAGATCTCCCAGTTCATTATTCACGGCAATACGGATCGCCTGAAAGGCACGGGTGGCTGGATGCTTGTGACGTTCCCAGGCCGGGTTGGCTTCCTTGATCAGTTCCGCCAGTTGCAGGGTACGGGTAATTGGTGCCGTCGCCCGGGCAGCCAGAATGGCGCGTGCCATACGCCGGGCAAAACGCTCTTCACCGTATTCTCTCAAGACCCGGATAATTTCATTTTCGTCCGTGGTGGCCACCCATTCCGCGGCAGACATGCCCGCATCCGGATTCATACGCATATCCAGCGGGCCATCACGCATAAAGCTGAAGCCACGTTCCGGATCATCCAGCTGGGGGGAAGAAACACCCAAATCCAGCAAAATGCCGTTGATACGCTCGATTCCCCGAGCCGCCATCTCCTGTTTCATATCCGCAAACGAGGCTTGTACGATATTGAAACGCTCGTCTTCCTGATGCAGCTGCTCACCGGTTTCGATGGCCCGCGGGTCTTTATCAAACCCGAACAGTCGGCCATCGGCTGCCAGTTTCGATAACAACAGCCGGCTGTGCCCACCACGACCAAAGGTACCATCGATATAAACCCCGGACGGATCGTTCAAACAACCGTCAACGGTTGGTTCCAGCAACACGGTAGCGTGGGCCAGCTCTTGCAAATTCATATAGACAGACTCTTGAGTTCGTCGGGAAGGGTGTCCAGCGACATGGGTTGTTCCAGATAATCGTTCAGCTGAGTCTCCCAACGGGCCTTGTCCCAGAGTTCCAGCTTGTTGCCTTGCCCCATCAATACACATTCCTTGATCAGCCCGGCGTATTGACGACAGGCTGGGCTGATCAGGATCCGACCGCTGCCGTCGGCGCTGCATTCTGTCGCGTGGCCTTGCAGCAAGCGTTTCAGCTTTTTGGTCGCGGGGTTTAACGTGGGCAGTTGATCCAGCTTGGCTTCAATCTTGACCCATTCCGCGAGCGGGTAAACCAGCAGACAGGAATCCTGACTGTCCACCGTTACCACCAAAACAGACACTTCCTGCTCCTCCAGGGCTTCCCGTACTTTTGCCGGGATTGCCAGACGACCTTTGGCATCCAGATTTATATGGTGCATGCCGCGAAACATAAAAAATCAGATCATCACGGTGCAGATTTCAGGCGTTTTGGTCATTACAGACCCTCGTGTATGTCTTGGTCAAAGCTCAATTCAGGGCAGTGGATATTAGCCTTTATTCCATCCGGTTACTCCCCACTATCTCCCACTTTTGTCTCAAATACGCCACAATTCGACACTTTGTGACACTATAGGAATAGGCTACTCTCATTGCAAGCTGATGAATCCACCTGAAATTTGAAATTTCTTTTAAAGAACAATCAGTTAGCAAGCTTTCTGGCGATGCAAAAAAAACTCACAAACAAAATATTCCAGCGGCTTTGAAGCCTGGCGTCATGACTCAAGGCGATTCCTCACGTTCTGTTACATTCAGATACAATCCAGCACGCTTGCCAGCAGGAATAATCATCGGCCAAGCAGAGCCAGAAACGTCATCACCCGGCACTCCTGTCACCTGTTGATATCCACTCTCGAAGTCACAAACCAGTCATTGCTCCAAAGCATGACTTTTGTTCACACAAGCACGGGGGATCACTGTTCGCCGGACTCCCGGGGCCCATCAGCGGGGAAATAACCGGCAGGATTGACGCCATATCACGAGTACACGCATTACGGGCTGTCCACGGTTGTGAATCCTGGACTCCCGCTTTATCTTTCTGGCCAGCTGCGTATTGTTGAACGTGGTGGCTGGTCTCGTGGTCAATGTACCGAGCAGTAACAATACCCAGGCAACACAGCGTAAAATCCGGCGCAAGCGCCAAGCGCTACGACACAAACTCAATCACCGGAAACCGGACCTCTGAGCCGGCTCCATTATCAAGGAACGTCCATGCCATACCTGGCTCGAGTGCTATTAAAGGGATCTGTCGTCGTATTACCACTGGTGATCACTGCCTGGTTGCTGTGGTCAACGCTGCTATGGCTCGACAATATCGGTCTTGAACTGTTATCCCTGACCGGCCTGGTATTGAGCGATGCCAACTCAGATATTCCCGGCTTTGGCCTGATCGTGATGCTGGTCAGCCTGTTTGTGGTGGGTTTACTGATCCAGTTCAACCCGATCAGCTGGTTACACTCATACCTCGAAGACACCCTGTTACGCTTCCCTGTCGTCAAGACCCTGTACGGTGCAGTAAAGGACTTTGCCGGTATGTTTGACGGCCAGAAAAAACAGTCACAGCCGGTCGTACTGGTTGATATGCCCGGGCCAGGTATTGCCGTCGGTTTTATCACCAACCAAAAGGTACCCCCGGTGGTACAACAAACACGCCCTGACCAGCCCCTCGTCGCGGTTTATCTGCCAATGAGTTATATGGTTGGTGGCTACACCCTGTTTCTGCCCAAGTCAGAGTTGACCCAGGTTGACTGGTCCTTTGAAGATGCCATGCGCTTTGCGATCACTGCCGGAGTATCCCAAAGCCAGTCACACCCCAAACAACCAGTGAACGACAAAACTTCACCGGAGCTGTGATACAGCGCAAATCAGGGGCTGACGTACTTGAGGTATCCTCGAACACCTTTGTATTTTATTACTGGCGGTTTTTTATCTTGACGGGCACACCTGTATTCATGACATTCTGTACTCCGCTCACCCGGCACTCTCCCACCCAGGACGGAAGGTTATGATCAGTGCAGAGCAATTACAGCGGTTTATCCCTTTTGGTGATCTCTCCGAACATGCATTGGAAGAGTTGCTGCCCCATTTCGAGCTGATCCGGCTGACGTCACGCAGCTTGTTGTTCAAACGCGGTCAGCAAGCCGACTACTGTCATTATTTGCTACAGGGCTCCATCGACCTGATCGACGATCATTTTGATGTCACCCGCCAGCACAGCGAGGATGAAGGTAACGTCCTCGCAATCGACGCCGACCATTCCATTCATAAATACTCAGCGGTCGTTGTTGACGATTGCCTGATTGCCCGCTTGCCCAGGCGCTCCCTGCAATTAATCAACACCTGGATTGACGTCGCGCTGGCTGCAGCATCCGATGAAGAAACCGACTGGCTCGAGGCCTTGCTGACGTCCGACCTGTTCAGCCGTATTCCACCCGGCAATATCCAGACATTATTAGCCCGTTTCGACGAACGTCCAGTAACACTGGGGGATGTACTTATCCAGGAAGGAGATGAAGGCCATGAATGTTACGTTATCAAACACGGCAAGGCCGTTGTCACCAGAAGCAATGGCAAGCAAGAAGAAACACTGGCGGCACTCGGCCCGGGTACACTTTTCGGCGAAGATGCACTGATCAGTAACCTGCCGCGCAGTGCCACCATTACCATGAGCAGCAATGGCACGGTGATGGTACTCAGTAAAACTGACTTTGATACCTTACTGAAAATACCGGTGCTGGAATATGTCGACAACGAACAACTCAATGAACTGATCGAAGACAGTGATACCGGCATTATCCAGCTTGATGTGCGCCCCACCCAGGAGCTGATAAAAGAAACCACTTCCCGCGCTCGCAACGTCCCCCTGACCCACCTGCGTAGCCATTTGGACACATTGAATCGCGATTTTATCTACGTGGTACAGGGAGACAACCGGGCCGAAGCCGCCGCCTATATTCTCAGCGAAGCCGGATTTGAGGTAAAAGTTCTCAGATAACAGGCCGCTGTAATTACCCACTCCGTCCAGAAAACAGCCTGATATCACTAGGCGTATAGGGCTTCTGCCCATATAGTTACCGCTTCAGCTACCAACTAGGAAAAGCATGAATGTGGATCAGCACCAGTTGTGAATTTTCCTTTGAAATTTCCGTGCCCACACCGTTTATTCTGATGCTGCGCCCTCGTCGAGGCTCTCAGCAATGGGTCGCACGGGAAGAATACGAAGTGCTTCCCAGCGTGCCGGTTACCGAATTCAAAGACTCCTATGGCAACGACTGCCAGCGACTGATCGCGCCTCCCGGCCCGTTTTCCCTGTATTGCTCAGCAGAAGTCATGACCCTTGAGCATGTCGAGGAAGCACCGGGCAGCTTTTTTGTGGAAATCCAGCATCTGCCAGCGGATGTCCTCAACTATCTGCTGCCCAGCCGCTATTGTGAATCCGACCGTTTTCACCAACTGGCTACCGAAATCACCCAAGGCTGTCTGCCGGGTTATGATCAGGTGGCGGCGATTGAAGACTGGGTGCGCCGTACCATTCGTTATGAACCAGGCACCAGCCCGTTACCGGTATCGGCTATCGAAATCAACCTGCGCCAGTCCGGTGTCTGCCGGGATTTATCCCACCTCTGTATCGCTTTATGCCGGGCACTGAGTATTCCTGCCCGTCAGGTTGTCGGTTACTTGTACGAGCTGCAGCCGATGGATTTGCACGCCTGGTTCGAAGCCTATGTCGGCGGCCGCTGGTACACCTTTGATGCCACTCAATATGGCCGCAAGGGAGCCTACGTGGCTACCGGTTACGGACGTGACGCGACTGACGTGGCCATTTACAACCAGTATGGACCACCGGTGTTTCCGATTGAGCAGATTATTTCTGTTGAAGAGATCAAGCGCTGAAGCTGCCGCTACGGCATGGAGGAAAACAGGGGCAGCCATCAGGCATACCCCGGTTTGTTATGCTTGTCTGCCCGTACACGGCTGGTGCCCTGCCGAACGTGGAGTATCAACCCTGGCCTTATCGACAAGGTCGATAATAATCAGCAAAAATTATTCTGGATACAGGCCTTGACGGCAATAAACTCCTGTTGGATGGCAGACAGCAAGCGACTGGCTTCTTCCCAGTCAACCTCTTCGGTTTTTCTGTCGCGCAGCATATCTTCCAGCTTTTTATTGCAATCCGACAGAGGAATGGCACACACATTGCCGCTGGCTCCCTTGAAGCTGTGGGCCTGGCCTCCCAACCCGGTCACATCCTGTTGCGCCAACGCTTCATTCATTTTAGGTAAGCGGCTCTCGCAATCATCCAGAAACAAAGTGATCAGCTCATCAAACTCCTCTTCCATCACTTCGCGCAACATGTCCAGCGACTCATCATCAAAATGATCCTGTAGTGTCATGAACTACTCCTCCTCCTGGTGAGGCCAATGAATAATCGCTTCCACTTCATTCCCCTTCCCATAATAAGTAATCGATTTGCATATCTGACTCACCAGAGAGATACCTCTACCGGAATACTGATGCTTGGTAACTTCCAGCAAGTCAGAGTCCTCTTCTCGTTGCAGTGACTGATAATCAAACCCATCGCCACTATCAACAAAGCGGACCCGTAGCTGCCCGGTCACGCCATCGCCCTGATGTTCCATATCAATCCGAATCCACTCATCTTCCAGCTGTTCCAGATGTTCCTGGCGCTGCTGGTAATATTTCATAAAACCTTCGGGCGAACGTTTCATGGTGGAATCCAGCTTCAACACCCCATGCTCCAACGCATTGGCAAACAGCTCACCCATAACGGTATACAGCTGGCCACTCATCATACGCAGGCCCGGTACTTCCATCATCAGATGCATCACCAAAGGCAAGGGGTTGAAATTACGCAGACTGACCGGGCCCAGTTCGTAACTGAAAGACCAGTCCATTGGCCCAACATCCGACGTCGTCGCAACCGCTTTAGGGTCGACTTCAACATCGTCCGGCAACACCATCTGAATCTCCAGCAAGGTGATATCATCATCACGTTCACTGTTGTTCTGGAACTCGGCCAATGTTGACTTGATCGTTGGAAAAATCATCTCGGCTGCCGCGGCAGAGTTGATCGCATCCTCAAGCCGTTGCTGCCCGAACATATCGCCAGCCGGATTACGCGCTTCAAGAATGCCATCAGACCACAGCAACAAACGATCGCCCGGTTCCATGGTGTACTCTTGCAAGGAATCAACAAAGCGGCTGTCACCGAACACCCCCAAAGGCAAGTGCTGGGAGCGCAAGGTATGTAGTGACGCATCAGCGACCCGATACAGATAACAATCCGGAATGCCGCCCATCCAGATACTGGTGGATTTGCGTTCAAAATTCATTTCGACCATCACTGCGCAGCAGAAAAAACCCACCGGCAAAATCGAATTCATCTTACGATTCACTTCACGAATAATATCGCGAATGCCAAAACCCTTGGCGGTCATACCATAAAAGATTTCCGCCAACGGCAAGGCACCAATGGCTGCCGGTAGGCCATGACCGGTAAAATCGCCCAGCAGCAGATTCATACTGCCGTTAGGCTGACGTGCGGCCAGCAGGACATCACCATTAAAGACCGCCAGCGGCGAGATCAGATAACGGATATTCGGGGCGGACAGGCAGCCAAGGTGGGCCACATTGTCAAATACCGCCTTGGCTGCTTCCTGTTCCTGGATCAGATGTTCGTTATGGCAAACAATGGTATCGCGCTGTTGCTGCAAGGTCTGATGCATTTCCCGCATGCGGTAGAAAGAGCGTACCTTGGCCTGCAAGACCACCGGATTGTAAGGCTTGTTCAGAAAATCATCGCCACCACTTTCCAGACAGTCCGCCAGACCATAGGCATCGGTCATGGAGGTCAGAAAGATCACCGGCACCATATCTTCGCCAGCCAGCTGCTTGATCTGGCGCGCAGCCTCCTTGCCATCCATCACCGGCATCATCACATCCAGCAGCACGATATCCGGCGATTCTTGCTTGAACAGTGCCACAGCATCTGCACCATTTTCGGCATCCAGTACTTCATGCCCCTGCTTCTGGAGGATACGCCCCAGAATCTTGCGGTCGACCAGGTTGTCGTCGGCAATTAAGATCCGGATTGGCAGCATGTCAGTCGCCTCAGCGAATAGTAAAAAGTTGCTCGAAGTTGGAGATTGTCAAAATCTTTTTCACATCCTGATTACAATTCACAATGCTGATATCTGCTGCATCACCGCCCGCATGATCACGCAGCAGCAGCAACATGCCCAACGCCGAACTGTCGAGGTAAGAGGTTCCTGCCAGGTCCAGTACATAACGCAGTGCCGCTGGCTGGTGCGCATCATAAGCATCCCGAAATGCTTGGTGCACACTGAAATCAAAACGGCCAAATACCTTGATCGTTAATTCTTTACCATCGGCGGACACCAGGGTTTCTACAGTCATTGATCTATTACCTCATATACTCGAGAGCTGCCGCTCCCAAACAGTTTTTTACACCCGATCCTGCTCAAACCGACCAGGCTACAATTATTCTTAATAAACGTTTAGCACACGCTGTTAAATTTGCACAGCTCAGCGCGGTTTTTCCTATATAACAGCCATTATATGCGTTTACATCAAGTAATACCCCTGCCGTTATGCCATCAGCAGCGGCTATCGACGTAAAATGAAGTGTCTGCCAATCGCCACCAGCAACTGAAATATGCCGCACAGAGGCATCATAACAGCCGGTCGGCGCCGATGACTCACTTCAGCCGCGCGATGACGTACAGGGGAAAGAAAAGAAAGAGAAGCAGATGGACGGGGCGCAGGCCGCCACGATCACCAGAGACACACATGATGACTCCTATCGCACCGGCCCGGTGGGTATTGACGTTAGATTGGCAAGCAATCAGCGCTGGCTGTGATCAATATCCATACCCCGGAAAATACTGCAGCGCTCAAACGCTTCCAGCGTTGGCGCCACCGATTTATACAAACAATACTTGGAAACCAGCCGCGACAGCCCTTTGATATCCCGCCCGGTCGCAGCCGGAAATACATCCGTCAGAGTAGCCAGCAATGCCGGGCTGATATCCAGACCAAACTGGCGCGTCATAACGTCCCAGATTTTTTGTCGGTCGTCCCGTTCTGGTGGATGGTACTTGATCAGGGCAATACAGCGCGAGACGATGGCTTCATCGATATCTTCCACCCGATTGGTGGTCAGGAACAGCAAGCCATTAAAATATTCCAGCACCCGCAAAAAGACCCCCACCACCGCATTGGCGGCAATATTGTCATCCCGGCGTTTGATATAGACATCCGCTTCGTCGATCAGCATCACCGCGCCCCAGCGCTGCGCCCGGGTCAGAGTGTCCTTCAGTGCCAGCTCCATTTCCTTTACATTCAGGCCCAGCTGGCCAGAATGTACCCGATATAACGGCCGTTTGATAATCTCCGAATATACCTCTGCCGTCAGGGTTTTACCCACCCCGGGCGGCCCGGCACACAGCACCGTGGTGCCACCGGACTTGCCCTCCACGATATCGTCCATCAACACATCCATTTCTGCGGTCAGAATATCAATCAGATCGGTTTGTTCAGGGGGCAGAATCAGCTTGTCTTTCAACTCGGGTTGATACACATAAGGCGACATATCGTCCACATGCACCCAGACATGATGATGCAACTCCAAGTGAAACATCAGCATATAGCCGTGAACCGGCAGCTGGGTAAAGACATCCTCTGGCACATTGGCCATCAAGGCTTCGACCCGCTGCTCGACCTTCTCGTTGTAGTTCATGCTGCGTCCGGCCTTGCGCAAATACTTGCCCAGAATCTGGCCCGGTGCATCCAGCGTCAGCTCTCGTTCTTTCAGGACTTCTTCATCATTAACCAGCCGGGCAGTTCCTCCACCCGACGACAGCACCACCCGGTTTTTGCGTGACCAGTCGGTGGTACGGTGGCTGGCACCGGGATCTTCCGCAAAAATGCCGGTGCCAGCCCCTGAAAACTGCATGCCGTAATCAGAACGCCAGTCAAAATAGCGGTTCGACGACGCATCGTAGGCCGCCATCAGGGCCGGGGTTTCTTTCAGAAAACCCTTGCTGGCGAAGATTTCGGCCAGCGTATGGCCTTCAATATCACGTTCACGAATCACCAGATTTTCTGTTGCGATGCGGGCCATGGCATTGGCTTTTAATTCCAGCAGAATCCGGCCCGTTTCTTCCTCCCCTGGGGGAGTAAAGTCGATACGCGTGACCAGATAAGCAATGGGTTTCCCCGATGTCACCACCCGGAACAGCCAGCCACGAATGGCATCCTGTAATAAATACTCGGTGATCGCCGCCACCAATAATTCCAGATTACCCGCCTCAAAACGTTCCCCGGCTGTTCCCATGGCCTGCTTCAGAGTGGCGAGTTGCGCAGCCTGACCCGCCATCGATGGCCCGGCTTCCAGATACAGGGTTTCCAGAAAGCCCAGTTGCTCGACAGTCAGCTGGACAAATGGCACCTCGGCCCGATGGCCAAATCGCAGCTGGTCAGCCAGATACGACAAGGTCGGAAAACGCTCAACCAGAGCTTCTACATAAATACGATGAATGTTCAGTTTCATAATCAACACTTGAAAAACGTCAGTTACAGGCCTTGTTGCAAGCGCCAGACCAGTCACTAACTTGTTGATTTTGTGTGGAATAGCAGCCTCAGCTGTCGCAAATCATACAGCCTGAATGTACCAATCAGTGGCACTGAAGCGAAAGCGACAGCCCGAAAGATTGTCTTGTTAATGGCGGTTTTGTTAATAGCGCTGAAACCTGCCTGCAAAACAGACACCCCAAACAAACACCCCAGACAGACGTTCAAAATCAAAGAATCCGTTGACCGATAAATATATATGGAATTTCGTATATATGGTTGTTAGCATGCGCGTATTCACACAGGACACAGCACATCATGAAAGTGTTATTTATCTGCACCGGCAACTCTGCCCGCTCGCAACTGGCGGAAGTGGTACTGCGCAATATGGCCGGCGACCACTTTGAAGTCTTCAGTGCCGGAACGCAGCCGGAAGGCATCGATAGCAGAACACTCCAGACACTGGATAAAGCCGGCTTGCCAACCGTGGGCCTGCGCTCCAAGAACCTGACCGAATTTGCCGCGCAGTCATTTGATTATGTGATTACGCTCTGCGACAAGGCACATCAGGAATGCCGCCAATGGCCAACCGCCGGAGTGACGATGGCCTGGGACTTTCCTGACCCCAAAGCCAGCGATGACCCCCTGGCGTTCACCCGTACCTTGCAGGAAATCAGCGAGCGCATCCGTCTGTTTGTGCTGGTCAACAGCAAGGTCAGCAAACCAGATCCGTCGTTTACGCCGGTCGAATTTTTCAAAGCCATGGCCGATGACACTCGCCTGCAATCCTTGCTGCTGATCGCCGACCGGGGAGAATTATGCGTTTGTGAGCTGATGACCGCCCTGAACGAATCACAACCCAAAATCTCACGCCATCTGGCGCAACTGCGCAAGAACAACATTTTGAAAGACCGCCGCCAAGGGCAATGGGTGTACTACCAACTGCACCCCCTGATGCCCTCCTGGGCCAGGGATGTTTTGCACATCACCTTCGCCAACAACACCGACTACCTGGCAGAGGCGCTGCAACGCCTGTCTGCCGATGCCACCACGACCGGAGACGCTTGACATGAAAATCCTGTATATCTGCACCCACAACCGCTGCCGCAGCATTCTTTCGGAAGCCGTCACCAACCATAAGTCTGACGGCTCGCTGGTGGCCAGAAGTGCCGGGAGCCAACCGTCCGGAGAAGTACACCCACTGTCACTGAAATATCTCGCCGAAGCCGGTATGGATACCACCGGCCTGCAAAGCCAGTCCTGGGATGATCTCGAAGATTTTGCGCCAGACCTGGTAGTAACCGTATGTGATTCTGCCGCCGGAGAAGCATGCCCGGTCTGGTTCGGACAATCCCTCAAGGTGCACTGGGGATTGGAAGATCCGTCCAAATTACAAGGCAGCGATGATGAGATTGCAGCGGCGTTTCGCCATACCATCCAGCAAATCGAAACACGCGTCGACGCCCTGCAGGACATCGCCCGGCTGGATAAAAGCCTGTGGCCAGCCGCACTGGCACAACAGGGGGCCAAATAATGGATCTGCACGATATGTCACTGCCCAACCTCGACGAAAATCACTTCCAAATCCCGAAGCCAGCGTCATTCAGCCTTGCGGGGCCGGAGCATAAGCCGCGTTTCTTGCTGCTGTACGGTTCCTTGCGCGACCGCTCTTTCAGCCGTCTGGTTATTGAAGAATGCGCCCGGCTGCTGGTCCATATGGGCGGCGAAGTCCGTATTTTTAATCCATCCGGATTACCACTACCGGACGATGCCGATGATCAGCATCCCAAGGTCAAGGAATTACGCGAACTGGTTGTCTGGTCGGAAGGACAAGTCTGGTGTTCACCGGAACGCCATGGTTCGATCACCGGCATCATGAAAACCCAGATTGACTGGGTACCCCTGTCGATGGGCGCAGTGCGGCCGACCCAGGGCAAAACCCTGGCCGTGATGCAGGTCGAAGGTGGCTCGCAGTCGTTTAATGCCGTCAACCAGCTGCGCGTGCTCGGCCGCTGGATGCGCATGATCACCATCCCGAACCAGTCTTCAGTGGCCAAGGCCTTTATGGAGTTCGACGACAACAATCGCATGAAACCATCTGGCTACTACAACCGCATCGTCGATGTGATGGAAGAGCTGATGAAATTTACCCTGCTCACCCGCCATAACAGCGCCTATCTGGTCGACCGGTATTCCGAGCGGGTAGAAAGTGCCGAGGCACTGATGCAACGCGTCAATCAACGATCTATCTAGGAGCAAACCAGCATGGGACTGTTTGAACGTTATCTATCGGTGTGGGTCGCCTTGTGTATTGCGGCAGGCGTACTGCTTGGCAATCTGCTGCCGACGGTGTTTACCCTGATCGCCACATGGGAATACGCCCATGTAAACCTGGTTGTGGCCGTGCTGATCTGGCTGATGATCTATCCCATGATGATCCAGATCGATTTCAGCTCACTGAAAGACGTGGGCAAAAAACCCAAAGGCCTGGCCCTGACACTGGTCGTCAACTGGCTGATCAAGCCTTTCACCATGGCAATGCTGGGCTGGTTGTTCTTCAAGGTCTTGTTTGCCGGCTGGGTCGATCCACAATCCGCAGAAGAGTATATTGCCGGGATGATCCTGCTCGGGGTTGCTCCCTGCACCGCGATGGTGTTTGTCTGGAGCCAACTGACACGGGGCGACGCCAATTACACATTGATTCAAGTCTCGATCAACGACATCATCATGATTTTTGCCTTTGCACCGATTACCGCTTTTTTGCTGGGGATCAGTGATATTCAGGTGCCATGGGAAACCCTGCTGATTTCCGTCCTGTTATACGTTGTTTTGCCATTGATTGCCGGTGCCCTGACCCGCAAGAAACTTGACCGGGGAAACGATCACCAGCGCCTGAACAGTTTTGTTGCCGCTCTGAAACCCTGGTCGATCGTTGGCTTGCTGACCACAGTGATTTTGCTGTTTGGTTTTCAGGCCGAAACCCTGCTGGAAAACCCCCTGGTTATCGGCCTGATTGCCATTCCGCTGTTGATTCAGACCTACGGCATCTTTGCCTTGAGCTACTTCGCCGCCAAACGGATGAAACTGGCACACAACGTAGCTGCACCCGCCAGTATGATTGGCTCGTCCAACTTCTTTGAGCTGGCCGTTGCCGTCGCGATTTCACTGTTTGGCCTGCATTCCGGAGCCGCTCTGGCCACCGTGGTCGGTGTCTTGGTGGAAGTGCCGGTGATGCTGTCGCTGGTCTGGTTCGCCAACCGTACCCGTCACTGGTTTGATTGATATTTGAGACCACGAAGGGCTGCCATGGAGGGTGCCCCGGCATCGTGATTCCGGCCCTACGGCCGTGGCATCGTTGTAATATCAAACGCGTTCAGGCACTGCACGCAAATACACCGTTGTCCGGCAGAATCACGATTTTGTTCCAGCAATTGCGGCGGGAAGGTCGCTGTCATACACCAGCACTGCGCCGCATCCCGCTGGTTGGCCACGGCGCATTCATTATCCCTGGCACACAAGGGACACAGCCGCGGCGAGGGTTCTCCGAGGTCTGTCCCTTGCACCGTCCGCTCTGATGGTATGACAGTCGTCACCGGGTCAGTCATCTTGATTTCCAATTCCATTAACAGGCACTAGCCTGACTGCTATTCAGACCACACGGCCAATTCATTACCACTGGGTTCGGTAAAATGAAAACGGCGGCCCCCCGGAAAAGCAAAAATTGGCTGAATAATCACCCCACCAGCTTGCTCAACCGCCGCCAGAGTCTCTTCCAGATGGTTGCTGAAAAATACCAATAGCGCACCGCCTTGCTCCACTCGGGAAGCCAGCTCCGCCCGATAAAATCCACCGTCGAGTCCTGCGTCGGCAAACGCAGTGTAATCCGGGCCGTAGTCTATAAACTGCCAGCCAAAGGCAGCGTTAAAAAATGCCTTGGTGGCTTCCAGATTACTGGCTGCCATTTCTACGTAGTTCAGTTTGCCGTGCTGATTCATGGCTTTGCCCTTTATGAATAACGTCTGTTGGTAACATCTGTTGATCGCGCCGGTTGCTGATACTGACCGAACACATTGGCTTATAACATACGAATTACCCGTGCCGGGTTACCGGCTGCCACAGCACCGGCGGGAATATCCCGGTTCACCACACTGCCAGCCCCAATGACACAACGGTCACCAATCGTTACTCCGGGCAATACCGACACATTGCCACCAAGCCAGACATGGTGCCCAATCACAACCGGCGCGCCGGATTCGATCGTCTCTCGTTCAACAGGGTCTAACGGGTGTTTGGCCGTTGCGATCATACAGCCCGGCCCCATCATCACGTGTTCAGCGATTATTACCGGGCAAACATCCAGAATCGTGAGATTATGATTGGCGTAAAAATGATCACCGATCTCGATATTCACCCCATAATCACAAAAGAAATTAGGCTCGATATAGGCACTGCCATGCAAGGTCAGCAAGCCATCCAGTAATGCCATACGAGCCGCAGGCTGGCGAGGATCGGCCTGGTTAAAGGCATGACAAACCGATTTGGCCAACAGGCGTGCTTGCAGCAGCTCGTTATCCCAGGCGTTATAAGGCAAACCAGCCAGCATTTTTTCACGTTCGGTCATACCGTCCCTTGCCGACAGCGGTCAACAAAGGTCTGGATCAGTTGACCGGAAATAGACATCGGTGGCGGGATTTCTGGCAAGTTGGTGTAGTGAAACCATTGGGCATCCGAGATTTCATCATCATCGATCACAATCTCGCCACTGGCGTAACGGCTGATAAACCCGACCATCAGTTGGCCCGGAAAAGGCCAGCTCTGGCTACCAAAGTATTCAAGATCCTGCACCCGCACCCCAACTTCTTCCTTGACCTCACGGTGTACCGCATCTTCGATCGATTCACCGGCTTCGATAAACCCTGCCAATGTGCTGTAAAAATTGGTTTTGTAACGGGTGTGATGCGCCAGCAGGCAATATTCCCCCTTGATCACAATGGTAATCATGCAAGGTGAAATACGCGGATAATACATTTTGTTGCACGGCTCACACGTCATTGCCCGCTCAACCCGGTGCCGCTGGGTGGGTTGTCCGCACAGCCCACAAAAGCGATGCTCGCGAACCCAGACGCACAACTGCAACGCCCGCGCCAGAGCCAGATATTCCGCCGCAGAGGCAATGGCCATCAGCACCCGGGGAGACAGCCACTGATGTTGCGAAGAGGCGGTCGGCTGTGCCAGCTCAACCACAAAACACGGTGTCTTGCCGTTGGCGATGCCGACATAAATGGCCTGATCCTGGATGGGCAGATCGGCCATTCCAGACAAGCGCTGCGCCTCCTCATCAGCATACAGCGTCAGTTGTGCCTCGATACCCGATAATAACTGTCCCTCACTCACCAGCAGATAACGAGGTGCTTGATCATGTTGCTCTGGCAGGTAATCGCACAGTTCAAAAGTAAAAATATGGCTCATGGTGAGCGCCTGTAACCTTGGCTTGAAAGTGTAACGATAACCCCGGCTGCCAAAGGCGGCAAATGCTCCGTGTGATTCATTCAGGCATAATACACCGACCGATTGATGGTGTTTACGAAAGGCGAATACTGGCGTGGTTAAAAAAACAGCAACAAAAAACAGCAAAACCGGCAAGGCAAACAAGGCTGCTCTGAAACCGGTCAGCATCCAGTTGCCCGGACAAGGCCAACGCACCCTGCCAGCACAGGAAGCCATGGGACTGGCACAACGCTGGTCAGGCAGTGGCCTGCCCTTGCCCGCTCTGGATCTGCTCAAACAGGTCACGCAACAACTGCCCGGTTTTGCCGATGCCTGGATGCTGCTGTTTGCCACCCTCAATAAAACCGGAGACCAGCAAGGCCTGATTCATGAAGCGCAGCGCTGCCTGAGCAGCAAACCCCGTTTTATTCCGGCCCTGACCAACCTGTCCCAGGCTATGAGGCTGACCCAGCAACACCAGAGTGCCTTACAGCTGATCGACAAGGCCATCAAACTGGAACCGGCACTGGCAGAATTGTACAACCACCGTGGTGTTATTCTGAAAGAAACAGGCCGCAGTGATGATGCACTTGCCAGCTTTAACCGCTGTCTGGCGCTGCAGCCCGGTAATGCCAATGCCATCTGGAACCGTTCCGACATGATCGGTGTCTTGCCAGAGCAGGAATATCAGGGTTATGCGGCGCTGGCGAGCGGCGACAATCTCCCCCCGAGACAGCGGGTAATGGTGTATTACGCCCTCAGTCGCAGTGATGAGGCAGCCCAGGAATATGCCCGCCAGTTCGACAATATCAAAGCAGGTGCCGACCTCTATCGCTCGTTAGTGCCATACCAGCATCAGGCCGAACTCAACCAGATCGAAAAAACCATCAGCGCCTTTCCTGCCTCGCACCCTGCGCGTTCTTCTCCTTCCGCAGACCCGGCAAGCGATGTGATACCGGTCTTTATCTGTGGCTTGCCCCGTAGTGGCACCACACTGACCGAACACATTTTGTCCAGCCACCCCAGTGTGACTGCTGGCGACGAACTTAACGACCTGCCATTGGCCTGTGGTCAATACCTGACCCGTCGAGGCATTCGGAAAAGCTTTCCGGACTGGGTCGCCGATATGCCACAGGAAGGCTGGCAAGCCATTGGCAGCGCCTACCGCAAAAGCACCAGAGCACTGCAAGGCAGCGGCTGGTTTACCGACAAAAACCTGCAAAACTACAAGGCGATCGGCGTGATTCGTCAGGCCTTGCCAGAGGCCAGGATGGTGGTCTGCCGACGTCACCCGATGGACAATTTGTGGGGCTGTTACCGCCAGTTTTTCTCCGAAGGCATGTACTTCACCTACCAGCAGGAAGAGTTGGCCGATATTTGGAACGCCAGCGACAAGCTGATTCAGCACTGGCAGAACACCGGGGCCGATATTTTTGTTATGGAGTATGAAGCCCTGATTGCCGAGCCAGAGCCGACCATCCGGGCACTGCTGGATTTTGTTGGCCTGCCGTGGGATGACGCCTGCCTGAATTTTCATAACAACAAGCGCAGTGTCCGTACCCTGTCGGCGACCCAGGTACGCCAGCCGCTATCAAACAGCCGGGTAGCTCAGTGGCGGCGTTACGAAGAGCAACTGCAACCGATGTTGCAACGGCTTAACCAGCCCTGAACCCTGCCTGCAGCATAAAACCGTTTCGCTCAGGCGCCAGGCTCCCATACCAAAGATCGGCATGGGAACCTGAAAACAGCACAAGCGGCGTGATTACATCACCGCCAGCACCAGACCACCGGCAGCGATAGAACCACCCGCAATACGAGCCACCAGGGTAGCAAGTGCAGGTTTACCGGCCTTGATCAGGGCGATACCAGCCAGATGCAAGACCAGCGTAGCCAGCATAAAGCCGCTCATATAGCCCAGACCGCTGGCCGCAAGCGGCATTTCGGCACCGTGAGCAACACCGTGAAACATCGCCATGGCCGCCGTCAGGGCAGTGCACAGCAGCAGGTTAAAGCGGGCTGCAAAAGCCACCAACAAACCGGCGGCGATCACCGACGCCAGAATACCGCTTTCCACAAAGGGGACGGTCATGCCTGCCATCGACAGGCCAGCGCCCAACGCCATGGTCGCGATAAACGCCAATGGCAGTTGCCAGATGGCTTTCCCGCCCATTTGGGCTGCCCACAGGCCGACTGCCACCATGGCCAACAGGTGATCCAGCCCGGTAAACGGATGGCTCAGACCCGCCATCAGACCCGAGGTTTCGTGACCGGTATGCGCCATGGCTACCGTTGGCACCAGCGCCGCAACAGTCATGGACGCCGTGAGGGCAGTTTTAAAAATAGGTTTCATAGCGGTTTCCTTGATGTCGTTCGTTCAACAAGAGTTGTTTAATCTCTTAATCTTTCGTCGTGTAATGTTTCAGTCGCGCCAGCATCGTGCAAACAATGTTGTCGCTTACACCACTGCTTTGGCAGGTGGAATCTCTTTTGGCTCCAGCATGCCTTCGGTCACAATAAAGTGAATGATGTCATCCAGACCCTGGGCCTGTTTCAGGTTGGAGAATACAAATGGCCGGGTGCCACGCATTTTCCTGGCATCACGATCCATGACTTCCAGAGAAGCGCCAACCAGAGGTGCCAGATCGGTTTTGTTGATGATCAACAAGTCCGATTTGGTAATGCCCGGGCCACCTTTGCGAGGAATCTTGTCCCCCGCCGATACGTCAATCACGTAGATCGTCAAGTCCGACAGCTCCGGGCTGAAGGTCGCACTGAGGTTATCGCCACCACTTTCGACAAACACCACATCCAGCGCACCGTGGCGCTCCAGCAGCTGGTCAATGGCTGCCAGGTTCATGGAAGCATCTTCACGAATGGCGGTGTGCGGGCAGCCGCCGGTTTCAACCCCAAGAATACGATCCGAGCTGAGCGCCTCGTTTTCGGTAAGGAATTTTGCGTCTTCCTTGGTGTAAATATCGTTGGTCACCACGGCAATATCGTAATGGTCACGCATCGCGGTACACAACGAACGCAGCAGCGCCGTCTTGCCTGAGCCAACCGGGCCGCCTACGCCTACGCGTAATGTCTGTTTTGGTTTCGACATACAAATCCCCTTGTCTTTTTAACGCCGTTCGACTCGTTCAGGAGCGAAACAGGCGTGAGTACATATGTTCATGTTGAGAACTGACAATCGCCAGAGCGGGCAAGCCTGCTCCGATCCCATCGTCGTCGATGGTGTCGGCTCGATCCAATGCCTGTTGTAACGCCGGCTGTAAGGCACCCAGCAGTTGCTGGGCCTGGGTTTGTCCCAAAGGCACCAGCTTGGTTGCTGCGGCAATCTGGTTTTCCAGCCAGGACCATAACAATCCCAGCGCTGCCGACCGATAAGGAATTCCCCATACACCAGCCGCCAGCGCAAACAGGCAGACAAAGCTGACCGGCTCTCCTTTGGCAAAAGGCAGATCCATATTCAGGCTGGTCAGCAGACGGTGCAAGGCTTCTCCCATGGCGGTATCGGTCAGCCGCAATTCACGGGTTTCCCGACAGGCCAGCAGCAAGTCATTCAGGCGCTGTAATTCTGCCGGGTCATTCGCGTCAATGGCGGCCATACACCGCCGCAAGACCGGCACATCCGTAGTCGCCAGGCTGTATACCAGTTGCTCGCTCACCCATTGACTGACCTGATCGGCGTTGCGAATCCAGCCCGCCTCAATGGCGTATTCCATGCCGTGGGAAAACGCATACCCGCCCACCGGCAAACTGACCGAGCACAGCTGCATCAAGCGGATCAGACCGGCGTCACTCAAGGTGGCCCCGGCGGCCGCTTCAGTGATGATGGCCATCGGCATGCCCGTGGGAGTGGCCGTGACCTTGTGAATGGTCGTGATCGTCATCATGGCTGTGGCTGTGATCATGACTGTGATCATGGTCGTGACCGTGTGAATGACCGCCATGACCGCCGTTGGCATAAGCCCCCGATTCCGGCACAAAAACAGCCTCGGTCGCACTGACCGTCAGGCCGAGTAATACCAGCATTTCTTCCAACACATGATCCGGTGTAATACGCAGCCAGCGCTCCCCGACTTGCAATTTCACATGGCGATTACCCAGGTGATAACAGGCCCGGGAAAAAGTGCGCCAGTCATCACACGTTGCTTCTGCAACGGCTTCGACTGCACCATCAATCTGTACTATTTTGCCGCATTGGGTTTTCAGAAACTCGCCAACCAGCAGCGGCTTGCCACGTTCCAGAAACACCCGCACTTCTTCACCGTCTGTGCTGACCAGGCGTAAACGCCCACGGTCGCGCTGCTCATGCGTCAGGCAAACCGTGGCGTAAATCGGGCCGGCGGCCTCAAGGCCAAGGCGTTCGTAAACTTCCAGCATTGTGTTCTCCAAATTCACTCAGAACAGGCAATACAACTGCGCCAAAGGCAGTTCGGTTGCCGGTTCACAGGTTAGCAGCTCGCCGTCGGCACGCACTTCATAGGTCTGCGGGTCGACGGTGATATTCGGCTGCCAGCTGTTGTGCACCATATCGCTTTTGCGAATGTTGCGGGTATTTTTACAGGCCACCAGCTCGCGCTTGATGCCCAGTTGCTCTTTCAGGCCATTATCCAGCGCCGCCTGGGACACCATGGTGAACGAGGTTTTGGCCGCTGCCGAACCATGGGCACCAAACATCGGCCGGTAATGCACCGGTTGTGGAGTCGGTATCGACGCGTTCGGATCACCCATTTGTGCCGCCGCAATCATGCCGCCCTTGATGATCATGGAAGGTTTGACGCCAAAAAAAGCCGGTTTCCACAACACCAGATCCGCCAGTTTACCCGGCTCAATCGAACCCACTTCGTGGGAGATGCCGTGGGTAATCGCCGGATTGATGGTGTACTTGGCGATATAGCGACGGGCACGGAAGTTGTCATTCCCTTGCGCCTGGTCTTCTTCCAGAAAACCAAACTGCTGCTTCATTTTATGGGCGGTTTGCCAGGTGCGTGTGACCACTTCGCCGACTCGTCCCATGGCCTGGGAGTCGGACGAGATCATCGAAAAGGCACCGCGATCGTGAAAGATATCTTCCGCTGCGATGGTTTCCTTGCGGATACGTGAATCAGCAAAGGCAACGTCTTCCGGAATCGAGGTATCCAGATGGTGGCAAACCATCAGCATGTCCAGATGCTCATCCACCGTGTTTACGGTATAGGGCCGGGTCGGGTTGGTGGAGGACGGCAATACATTCGGGTAGGAACAGGCACGGATAATATCCGGTGCGTGACCGCCCCCGGCACCTTCGGTGTGATAGGTATGAATCACCCGATCCTTGAACGCTCCGATGGTGTCATCGACAAAACCGGATTCATTCAGGGTGTCGGTGTGAATCGCCACCTGTACATCGTATCGCTCCGCCACGCCCAGGCAGCAGTCGATGGCCGCAGGGGTGGTGCCCCAGTCTTCATGCAGCTTCAGGCCACAGGCGCCGGCTTGCAGCTGTTCTTCCAGGGCGTCTGGCAGGCTGGCGTTACCCTTGCCCAGAAAGCCGAGGTTCATCGGCATATCGTCAGTGCTCTGGATCATTTTGGCCAGATACCATGGCCCCGGCGTACAGGTTGTGGCATTGGTGCCGGTGGCCGGGCCAGTACCACCACCGATCATGGTGGTAACGCCGCTCATCAATGCTTCTTCAATCTGTTGCGGACAAATAAAGTGAATATGGGCATCGATGCCCCCTGCGGTCAGGATCGAGCCTTCTCCGGCGATCACTTCCGTACCGGGGCCAACGATAATATCGACACTGTCCTGAATATCCGGATTACCGGCCTTGCCGACTTTGACAATACGACCGTTCTTGATGCCGACGTCACCTTTGACAATACCCCAATGATCCAGCACCAGTGCGTTGGTAATCACCAGATCCATGGCGGGTTCACCTTCGGGGGGATTATTCAGCGCCTGGCTCTGGCCCATGCCGTCACGGATAACCTTGCCACCGCCAAATTTGACTTCGTCACCATAAACCGTGAAATCCTGCTCCACTTCGATCCACAGGTCGGTATCACCCAGACGTACCTTGTCGCCCACGGTAGGACCAAACATCTGGGCGTAAGCGGTGCGATCCATTTTTACCGAGACGGTGCTCTCGTCAGCGGCAGCAGCGGCGGGCAACTTGCCCATGACATCACCACGGAAGCCATAGATTTCACGCTTGCCCGCAAACTCCACCAGTTCCACTTCACGCCCTTGACCCGGCTCAAACCGAACCGCCGTTCCAGAAGCAATATTGAGATGGAATCCCAGTGCGGCCTCACGATCAAAGCTGAGTGCCGGATTGGTTTCGGCAAAATGATAATGGGAGCCAACCTGAATCGGGCGGTCCCCGGTGTTTTCCACCCGGACGGTCAGGGTTTTACGGCCAGCGTTCAGTTCGATTTCGCCGCTGGCAGCTTGTACTTCACCTGGTATAAACATGGAGTGTCTCCCTGTAATGGGGTTTAAACGTGTTCTTGCTGGATGCTTTGCGCCAGCCCGGTATGCCCGATGACTGACGACGGCCACGACGGATCACCCGCCGGACAATCTAGCAAATAGGCTCGTGCACAGTGACCAACTTGGTGCCATCCGGAAAGGTGGCTTCCACCTGCACTTCATGGATCAGCTCAGGTACCCCGTCCATCACCTGATCACTGCTGAGCAGGGTTTTGCCATAACTCATCAGTTCAGCCACGGTTTTACCGTCACGCGCCCCTTCAACAATTTCCATGGTGATATAGGCCATGGCTTCCGGGTAGTTCAGTTTCAAGCCACGATTCAGGCGTCGTTCAGCCAGCAAGGCGGCAGTAAATATCAACAGCTTGTCTTTTTCTCTTGGCAGTAGTTCCATGCCGGACCTCTTTGATGTTGGTCGTATTATTCAGGTTGGAGCCGCCGGTCAGGTGGCCCAGATTCGTGGGGCGCAGGCATTGCGCCCTGTCAGCAACGGGCGGATTTCTTGCCAGCAGCAGGTAAACAGTGAGCGCCCTTGTTCCGAGCAATGACCAAGATAACGGATAATCAGAAAATCATGATTAAGAGTAACACCTGTTAGATATGCTTTTCCAGACCCGTCCGGTTCCAGTAATTCGCGCAACTGCTGGATATGCTCTTCGGTCAGCAAGGCCTGGCCATCGGGTTGGCCGGGGCTGCCGTCCGACAAAAACGGCCCGGCCACCATCATGCCGCTGATGGGCATGGATTGCAGTCCGGTCATGGCGGCGTAGAGGCCTTGCTGGCCATCCACCACCAGGCGTTCTCGCAGCACCAGCCGACCATCACGGAACAGATTGAGATTCTGGGTGAATGAACTGTCGGCGCTGAACGGTTGGCTTGAAGCCGGTAATCCCAGACTGGTGACATCCCAACCGATATAACTTGCCCCGGCTGACAGGTAAACATCGGTATCCAGACGCGTATTGGCCCCCGGATAAATGATGCTCTCCAGCGGCAGCCATTCCAGTGTTGCCTGTTCGGCCAGTTCAAAGCGAAGGGTTTGTCGTTGCAAGGTTTTATCAGCACGGGCCTTGTAGGCCCGACCAGCACCGGGAGTGGTGATCAACGCTGACGCCGCTGGGCCAAGACTGGCGCTGATGGCCAGCGTATCCCCTGAGACCATACCACCGGGAGGATGCAGCAAATACACATGCGCCAGCTCGCGCCCTTCCGGGTAAAACGGCTTTTGCACATACAACGGCCCGTGATGGACGTTGCTTTTTAACACCGAGCCGCGCGCGGTTCGGCTGATGCCTAACGCCAGTGATGCGTTCCAGCGGGATGGCTCCGCTGGAGGGACTGACGCTGGCTCTTTAACCGGCATATTCATGCCGCGTACTCCTTGATCTGTTATGCCAATAAGCGAGGGTTGCTTGCCATCATACTGCCAGATATTGTCGAATCAGGGCATCGTTCAAATTGGCCATCTTGTCACTTGCAACAACCCGGCCCTTTTCCATCAGCCGGAACTCTTTACCGACTCGGCGCGCAAAACCGAGTTTCTGCTCAACCAGAATCACCGTCAGCCCTTCCTCTTCGTTCAGCTTGAGGATGACATCGCCAATCTGACGGACGATATTGGGCTGAATGCCTTCGTTGGGTTCATCCAGAATCAGGACATTGGGTTCGATCACCAGTGCCCGCCCGATAGCCAGCTGCTGCTGCTGACCACCGGAAAGGTCACCGCCACGGCGGTGCAGCATTTCTTTCAAGACTGGAAACAGGGTAAAGATTTTTTCCGGAATCTCGGCCGAATCATCCTCACGCCCCAGCATTTTTAACCGCTGCTTGCGAATGGGCAGACCAATCCGCAGGTTTTCTTCCACCGACAGCATCGGGAAAATATCCCGTCCTTGCGGCACGTAACCAATGCCGGCCACAGCCCGGGCTTCGGCATTTTTCTTGTGCAGCGGCTCACCGTCGAGCAGGATTTCGCCATTCGAAATCGGCAATAGTCCCATCAGGCATTTCAGCAGTGTGGTTTTGCCGACTCCATTACGCCCCATAATGCAGGTACAGGAACCTTGCTCAATCGCCAGATCGAGATCCCACAAAATCTGGGTGCCGCCATACAGTTGGTTGACCTTGTTAATGGCAATCATGCTTCTTCCCCCAGATACACTTCAATCACGTCGCGGTTGCTCTGAATCTGGTCCATGGTGCCTTCGGCCAGAACGGCTCCCTGGTGCAAGACGGTCACGGTTCGGGCAATACTGCGGACAAATTCCATATCGTGTTCCACCACAATCACCGTGTGTTTCCCGGCCAGCGAGGTCAGCAACTCAGCGGTGCGTTCGGTTTCCTGCGGGGTCATGCCAGCCACCGGCTCATCCACCAGCAGCAGCCGGGGTTGTGCCATCAGCAACATGCCGATCTCCAGCCATTGCTTCTGACCGTGGGACAAGGCACCGGCCAGCATCGAGCGCTGTTCCGTCAGGCCGATGATTTCCAGCACTTCTTCGATACGACCGATTTCCGTCGGACTGAGACGGGCAAACAGCGTGGGCAACACCCCCTTGTTGGACTTCAGCGACAGCTCCAGGTTGTCGAATACGCTGTGTGCTTCAAACACCGTCGGTTTCTGGAACTTGCGACCAATGCCCAGTTCGGCAATTTCCGCTTCCGAGCGGTTCAGCAAATTATGATTGCTGCCAAAATACACCGTACCGGAGTCTGGTTGGGTCTTGCCGGTAATCACATCCATCATGGTGGTTTTACCGGCCCCGTTGGCACCAATCAGGCAACGCAACTCACCATCGTTGACGTACAGATTGAGGTTATTCAAGGCCTTGAAACCGTCAAAGCTGAGGTTCACCCCTTCGACATACAGAATCATCTGCTGCGAGACATTGATCTCTGGCTGCTTCGGCATCAGAAAGGGCCAGACCTGATCCGGCCGCAAGGCATCCCGGGCCTGATCGGAAACTGTTTCAATCACACTCATGAGGACACCCCGCTGGAATCCGATGTTGATGTTGTTGGCGCTGCTGACGTTGCAGATGTTGATGTTGCCGCGGTGGATACAGATGCTTCAGGCGCGGCGGGTCGAGTCGCAAAACGCTGCTGCAGCTGACCGTAAATACCCATCAAGCCTTTTGGCAAATACAGCGTTACCAATACAAACAGTGCACCCAGCGCAAACAGCCAGCCATCCGGCATAATGGCCGTAAACCGTGTCTTGGCGTAGTTCACCAGCAACGCCCCAATAACCGCACCAATCAGCGTGCCACGGCCACCAACCGCCACCCAGATCACCACCTCAATCGAGTTGATGGGGGAAAACTCTCCGGGGTTGATAATACCCACCTGAGGCACATACAAGGCCCCGGCAATTGCCGCAATCACTGCGGAATAGACAAACAGCCAAACCTTGTACTGCTCGGTGCGATAACCGATAAAGCGGGCGCGGGATTCGCCATCCCGAATGGCTACAATCACCTTGCCAAGCCGCGACTTCATAATCCAGTGACTGGTAATCAGTGTCAGCGACAGCATTAATGCCGTGATCAGAAACAGCGCCACCCGGGTGCTGTCCGACTGCAGATCAAAGCCGAGAATATCCTTGAAGTCAGTCAGGCCATTGTTGCCACCAAACCCCATTTCGTTGCGGAAAAACGACAGCAGCAAGGCATAGGTCAGCGCCTGGGTCATGATCGACAGATACACCCCGGTCACCCGCGAGCGAAACGCCAACCAGCCAAACACATACGCCAGAATACCGGGCACCAGCACCGCCATCAGCATGGCAAACCAGAACTGATCCATCCCCTGCCAGAACCAGGGCAACTCACTCCAGTCGAGGAACACCATAAAGTCGGGTAATTCCGGGTTGCCATAAACCCCGCGATCACCAATCTGGCGCATCAGGTACATGCCCATGCCATAACCACCCAGCGCAAAAAATGCCCCGTGGCCAAGACTGAGAATGCCGCAATAGCCCCAAATCACATCCACCGCCAACGCCAACATGGCGTAGCTGAGGTATTTGCCCAGCAAGGTAATGGTGTAGGTGCTGACATGAAATGCCGATGTTTCCGGCACCAGCAAATTGGCCGCCGATGCCAACACGGTCACCACCAGCAGCAGAATCACAAAGGGGGCGACCCGACCACCAGGCTGACCCTTGTTTTTCAGCAAGGTCTGAAATACAGCAGCAAGTGCGTTCATTCTGCCGCCCTCCCTTTTTGAGGAAACAATCCTTTCGGACGTTTCTGGATAAACAGAATGATAAAGACCAACACCAGGATACTGGCCAGCACCGCTCCCGTAACCGGTTCCAGAAACTTGTTGGCAATACCCAGCGAGAAGGCTGCCACCAGCGTGCCGAGCAGATTGCCGACACCGCCAAAGACCACCACCATAAACGAATCAATAATATACGCCTGGCCCAGGTTCGGCCCCACGTTGGTCAGCTGGCTCAACGCCACCCCGGCAATACCGGCAATGCCGGAACCCAGACCAAAGGTCATGGCATCGACCCGGTCGGAGCGCACCCCCATGGCCCGGGCCATGGAACGATTCTGCGAGACCGCCCGAACATTCAGGCCCAGATTGGTTTTCTTCAAGATCAGTTGCAGGGCAAAAAACACCAACAACGCAAACGCCAGAATGTACAAACGATTCAGGGTCAGCGACAACACCGGGTTGATCTCGACCGAGCCACTCATCCACTCAGGAGATGCCACCTGCCGGTTCAGCGGCGAGAAAATCGTACGCACCAGCTGCTGCAGGATCAGGCTGATCCCGAAAGTCGCCAGCAGGGTTTCCAATGGGCGACCGTGCAAATGGCGAATGACCAGCCGCTCAATCAGGACGCCCATCAGACCCGATACAATAAAGGCAGCCGGGATCGCCACCCACAGTGAATAATCGATCAGGTTGGGCATGATCAGCTGAATCACATACGTCGTATAAGCCCCCAGCATGATCATTTCACCATGGGCCATATTGATCACCCCCATAACCCCGAAGGTAATGGCCAGACCAATCGCCGCCAGCAGCAAGACCGAGCCAAGGCTCAGGCCAAAAAACAACTGGTCAACAAAACCGTACAGTTCCACCCGTTCCTGAATACGGTCCAGCGCCTTCGCCGCTGCCTTACTGACCACCGGGTTGTAGTCACTGTGATCCGTTGCCATATCCGCGAAGTAACGCAGAACGTTGCGGGCATCACCTTCCAGACTGCCACCAATGGCTTCAATGGCCGCCAGTTGATCGGCTTGTTGTGTCGAACTTTCCAGCTGATACATGGCCAGCGCCAGATCCATGATTTCTTGAACTGATGCTACGGTTTCATGCTGACGCGCTGCCTGAATCGTCACGATGGTATCGGCATCCAGCTCCGACAGCAGGTTTTTCACCGCCGTCTCGCGTACTTCAGCCCGTTCGGACGACAAACGAATCCGGGCTATCACGCCATTCAAATAGTTGCGCAGGCGGTTATTTACCCGAATCTTTTTCACATCACGCTTGCCCAGGTCTGAGACCAGAACACTGGTCAGCGGGTCTTTATATTCGGTTTCGCCCTTGGTCTCGATCTTGCCGACCACCTGGCGTGTTGCTTTCACGTAGTAGAGATCCCCGGCGAGCAGGGTTTTGAACAGCGGCAGTATCTCCTTGCCGCCCAGGTCATGCAGTTGCTCCAGCACCGGGATCGTTTTGTTCAGCGAGGTTTCGGTCAACTCAAGCAGCAATGACTCGATCGTCACAACCGGAGCCAGCGCCTCAGCATCCAGGCCAGCTTCCAGCGCAACCGTCGTTAATTCAGATGACTCAACAGCGACTGGCGTTGTCTCAGCGTCGGGCGCTCGTACCGCGTCGTCCAACTCGGCAAACACCGGCCCGGCCAGCATGCCGAGCAGGCAGCAGCAGGTAATAAACAGTTTTTTCACAATGAGGCTCCGCGTCTGATGATCAGGAAAACCAACAGACACCCCGGTCCAGATAAGAACCAGAATGTCGGCGGGCGGAATCAGGTAGTCAGATACCCTGCCAGAAGTGGCAGGGCTTGGGGGTCCGGCGTCGGCCTAGTAGTTCTGGCCAGAGCAGGTTTTGGTTTTGGTGTTGTAGTTACCGCACTTGGTAGGTGCCGTCCAATCGGCAATCAGATCCTTGGAACCCGGCAGGAAGTCGGACCAGGCATCACCAGCGACCAGGCCATCGGTTTCCCAGACAACTTCGAACTGGCCATCGTCCTGAATCTCACCGATCAGTACTGGCTTGCTCAGATGGTGGTTTTTGTTCATCACCGCCATGCCGCCAGTCAGGTTCGGCGCTTTCTGGCCGATCAAAGCTTGTTCAACCTTGTCGACATCGGTGGTACCGGCTTTGGCAACGGCCTGGGTCCACATTTGGAAACCGATATAAGTCGCTTCCATAGGATCGTTGGTTACGCGCTCGTCGTTACCGGTAAATTTCTGCCAGCTTTCGATAAAGGCTTCGTTTTCATCGCTATCCACGCTCTGGAAGTAGTTCCAGGCGGCCAGGTGACCCACCAGAGGCTTGGTATCGATACCGGACAGTTCTTCTTCACCAACCGAGAAAGCAACAACGGGAATGTCTTCAGCCGAAACGCCCTGGTTACCCAGTTCCTTGTAGAAAGGCACGTTGGCATCACCGTTAATGGTAGAAACCACTGCGGCTTTTTTACCCTTGCTGCCGAACTTCTTGATATCCGACACAATGGACTGCCAGTCAGAATGCCCAAACGGCGTGTAATTGATCATGATGTCTGATTCCTTGACACCCTTGGACTTCAGATATGCTTCCAGAATCTTGTTGGTAGTACGGGGATAAACGTAATCGGTACCGGCCAGAACCCAGCGTTCGACGCCCAGATCATTCATCAGATAATCAACCGCAGGAATGGCCTGCTGGTTTGGCGCAGCGCCAGTGTAGAATACGTTTTTGGAAGATTCTTCCCCTTCGTACTGCACCGGGTAGAACATCAGACCGTTCAGCTCTTCAATCACCGGCAAAACGGATTTACGGGAAACCGACGTCCAGCAACCGAAGATGACATCCACCTCGTCTTTGGTCAGCAATTCGCGGGTTTTTTCAGCAAACAAAGGCCAGTTAGAGGCAGGATCAACCACCACGGCTTCCAGCTGCTTACCCAACAAACCACCCTTCTTGTTTTGCTCTTCCACCATCATCAGAACCGTGTCTTTCAGCGTTGTTTCTGAAATCGCCATGGTGCCAGACAACGAATGCAACACACCCACCTTGATGGTGTCGGCTGCAAGTGCACTGTAGCTTGCCATAGTAGCACCAACCGCCAGAGCGACGCCGGTAACCAGCTTTTTGAATGTCATACCGAAGCTTCCTTTAATCTACTTTTATTGGCCTGGTGACGCCCGCTGACGGGCCTCCCCTCTTCTGTAATCTGCCAGTCAATTATTCGGAAAAGCCCTGCATTCAGGTATGGGGTAATTAACGCACAGGTATACGTCATTTGACGTATAGCCGCAGAGACCGGCGCCATCCGGGCCCACAAGCGAGAGCGCAGACATTAACGCCATTCACGGAAGCGCAGACAGCCAGACGTTGACACCATACGCGGGAGCGCGGGCGGCCCCGGCTATACCAGTCCTACCACGACATCGAGACCCGCCATTCACGGGAGCGCGGGCGGCCCCGGCTATACCAGTCCTACCACGACATCGAGACCCGCCATTCGCGGGAGCGCGGGCGGCC